>JBAYGQ010000324.1:0-4165 GCA_041666585.1 Bacteroidota bacterium | reverse complement strand
TGGCTTCAGGAAGGTATTATCAATGATGAAGCAAAAAAACTTGCAATCGAAAACGGAATTGAATTCATACAGGACAGATGTATGTACAAAGAGTTTCTAAATAAATAGTATAAATCAAAATAATTATAAGGTATTCAATGAAACAAATATCGTTTTTTTTATTGTTGTTACTTGGAGGATTTGTTGTTTCCAATGCTCAGGAATCGAAAGAAAATGTTCCTTCAAAAATGAATCCGCTAATTAAATTCTGGAAAAATGAAAAAATTATTTTCAAACCTGAAGATATGCCAAGAGTTATTCAGGAAATTGCAAAGGCAAAAAAATCCAATGAGAATGTTGCAAAAAACGTAGATGTTTTACTCGGAACGACTGACTATAAAATTTCCACAAGTCAGGATGCAGAATCAGAACTTCATGCTATAATGAACCCGACAGATACAAATAATATATTAGTATCTCCCATAAAACAAAGCAGAACAAACTTTCTTGAACCTCTGCTCTGCCCGATATACTTTACAAAAGATTTTGGTAAAACCTGGAATCTGAGCAGTTTTAAAAATCTGCCATCCAAGGCTAACGCTTTCGTTCAGGGCGGCGGAGACCCGGTTTTAGCCGCTGACGCCGACGGCAAACTATATCTTTCTTGGATTAATATTTATGCTACAATTGATACGGATGTAATGCAGGTAGATTCAATTTTTGCGGCTCTCTTCTGGGTATATTCAACAAACGGCGGTACAAGCTGGAACAGAGAATCAAACGACTGCATTTTTCTTGATAAAGCAAGTGTTAAAAACGGCCAGACATCCGGCTTAAGTAATTTTGCCGATAAACAATGGATGGCTGTTGACCGCTCAAATTCTCAATACAGAAACACAGTTTATACTTCTGCAACATTATTAGCTCTAACAGGAAACGGTGAATCCAGTATTGAAGTTATAAAAAAACCGGCTGATGCCAAAACATTTTCAAATGAAAGGGCAGTTGTTGCAAACCATGTATATGGTTTTGATATGCTCCAGTTCAGTTGCATTGAAGTAGATAACACAGGTAAGGTACATATTTCCTATTTCGGTTCGGCATTTGGCCAGAACTCATTGTTTTATTCAAATTCAACTGACGGCGGAACAAGTTTTTCGCCTCCTCAGAAAGTCTCGGATTTCGTTTTAATCGGAGCGGAAATGCTACCTAATGCTGACCTTAACGATTCGCTTCCGGGAGTTCTCACTTCACGGCTTTATCCCTGCCCCCAGTTAGCGGTTGATAAATCAAATAAAGCAAGTTCGGGTAATGTTTATCTTGTGTGGTCTGCAAACGGAATTTCATCTAACTTAGGAAACGGCACAGATATTTATTTTTCCAAATCTACAAACAACGGAACAAGCTGGTCTTTTCCTGTTGTATTGAACAGCAATGTTTCGGGTTCAAAAAATGAACAGTTTTATCCTTCAATTACAGTTAACGAAGACGGCGTTCTAATTGTATTTTGGTACGACAGGCGTCAGGACCAGAGCGGAAATATCAACACAGATATTTATATGATTTATTCTTTTGACGGCGGAACAACATTTACCGATAATTTTAAAATTAACACAATGTCCTCTGACTTTAGCAGGATTGGAGCGAAAAACGGTGGTTTCGGAATCGGTGAATACTGCTCTGTTGTAGCGTCTAAAGGCTACGCAATGCCCTTTTGGGCAGACGGAAGGCAAAATGACGGCTCTGTAAACGTATATTCAGCTACAGTTAAAATCGAAAAAAATCCCGGTATCTCAAGTGTTGAAAGCATAACCGGAATTAATTCAGGTATCAATTTGTTTGAGCCGACACCAAATCCCGCACAAAATAATTTCAAAATCGGATTCAAACTTGATAAAGCCGAAAACATCAGTCTTATTATTAATGATTTGAGCGGAAATCTTATTGAAAAAATAGTTTCCGGAAAGTTTGAACAAGGAGAATATTCTTTTGATATTCAAACAAGTAAATTATCTAATGGTTTGTATTATTGCAGATTGCAGACTGAAAGCGGATATTCTGTTAAAAAAGTTCTAATCAATAAATAATATTTTTTTAGAAAATCTCCTTTTTAATATTATTTAATTTTAAGAAGGGGATTTTTATTATTTGAACGAAAGTATTATATAGTTGAAATACTGCGTAAATTTGCATTAATGCACTTTTGGTTTTTTTATGAAATTTTCAGACACGGGTATCAAAACAAAATTATCACCTTCGATTCTGCAATTAATTGCTGATGTTTTTGCGATTATCATCAGTTTCGCTATACATTATTATCTCCGGTTTGAAACAGGTTTATTCGGTACAAGAATTTCTCCCGAAATAAGCACAACAATCGTTTCAGCTTTACTACTTTTAGGCTATTGGTTGCTTTTGTTCGGATTTAGCGGCTTGTATAAAAATTGGTATGTACGCTCCCCTTTTGATGAAATGTTTACTGTAATCAGAGTTGCATTTTTTGGAACATTCATCATTTTCTTTTTAGTTTTTTTAGATAGTCAGTCTTCTAAACTAAGACTTTTATTTTTACTTTACTTCGCTATATTTGCCTGCACTCTTGTAATCGGAAGATTGATTGCCAGAAATCTTCAGAAAAGACTAAGAGCAAAAAGATATTATCGCATACCGTCAATTATTGTCGGTACTGCAAAAGAAGTTAAAAGCATCTGCTCCAAATTCTTAAAAGCACCCTCATGGGGTTATCTCCCCAAAGGGGTGATATTAACGAATAATGAAGAGCTTGAAAAATGGTATGTCTTAAATCAGTCAGAATCTAATCCTGTTACATCCTTAGGTATAATTGATGATTTTAATTTAATTATCTCTGAAAACCATCCTAAGGAAATAATTATTACAGTTGAAAAACCTGAACACACTTTTCTCTTGGAAATTGCCGCAAAATGCGCCGAACTAAACATACCCGTAAAAATAGTTCCTGATTTATACGACTTTTTCACCGGACAAGCCAGAACTATGCATCTTTATGGAATTCCTTTAATTGAAATCAATACACAACTTCTCAAACCTTGGGAGGAATTCATCAAACGTACAACGGATATTACCTTTAGTTTTCTTGGTTTATTCATCGGCTTACCACTTTGGACATTTGTAGGCATTATAATAAAACTTGAATCTCCCGGTCCGGTGTTTTTCAAACAGGACAGAGTTGGAAAAAACGGAAAGGTTTTTAAAATAGTAAAATTCCGCTCCATGGTCAAAGATGCTGACAAGGGCAAACCAAGCTGGACTTCTGTCGGAGATTCACGAGTTACAAAGTTCGGAAAATTTACCAGAAGTTCCCATTTAGATGAAATCCCACAGTTATGGAACGTTTTAAAAGGTGATATGAGCCTTGTCGGTCCTAGACCTGAGCAGCAGTTCTTTGTCGAAAAATACAGTAACATTGTTCCATATTACACCCGAAGACATGTCGTCCGACCGGGAATTACCGGATGGTGGCAAGTTAAGTACACAACATATGAAGAGTCAACAGAAGAAATTGAAAGCCGGCTTAAAGATGATTTTTACTATATTGAAAATATTTCCTTAAGACTCGATTTCGAAATCATGGTACGTACTGTTTTCAAAATGCTTGTCGGACACGGGCAAACTTAATAGGTTGCACTTAACATTTAAAATGCTTTTCTTTTAATTCCGTCCATATTTTTTAATTATTGCATGCTATCTTCAATAGATTTTTGATTTTTAAATTAAAGAAAAAAATGTCCAAAAATATTTTATACATAATCTGTCTTTTTGTTTTTGTCGGAACTATTCTTATTTCCTGCAGTTCTAAAGTAACCAGACAAGAAGAATTTGATATTGAAAAACAATATACTACGAATAACGCCGATACAAATGAAACTCAAAGAAGAGTCCGTAATCTTGTAATAAAAGGCTCTACTTTACAGCAACAAGGCAGAGCCGCCGAAGCTATTCTTGAATTTATGGAAGCATCTACTTTAGACAGTTCCGCCTCAATCTTATATGCCATAGCAAAAAGCTATAAAGATATGGGAAAAATTTCTCAGGCATTTGAATACAATCTAAAAGTTTTGCGCAAGGATTCCACCTTTATTGATGCCTACGAACTTATGGTCAGTCTCTATCTACTTCAGGAAAAAATTGATGATGCCATTAAAGT
>JBAYGQ010000323.1:0-4166 GCA_041666585.1 Bacteroidota bacterium | reverse complement strand
CAAATGAGTACCTTTGTCCTTATTCTTTATGTCTTTGTAAGATACAATATTTCCGTTTCCATTTTCACCTTTTTTATTACTGATAATCTGCTTCATTCCGTCACCGAAAAGGCACATGTGCTCCATTAATAAATTTAACTTATATTCTGTTACTTCCGGTAAATCTACAGGCATCTGCATAAATGCGACTTTGCAAATGTCAGTTTTTCTGCGAATTAATGTAACCAAATTAGAGACAAAATATTTTGTAACTTCTTCAGGATTCTTGCCTCTTTCTGCAGCATCCGCAACAACTATCTTTAATTCCTTAAAATAATCTTCGATAATTGCTTTCAGTATTCCGACTTTACTACCGAAATAATAAGAAATCATAGAGATGTTTATATCGGCTTTGGCGGCTATTTCACGTACACCGACAGCCGAATATCCTTTATGGGCTATAAGCTCCGCCGCAGAGCGAAGTATTCTTTCTTTTGTATCTTTTTCCGGTGCCTGTGATTGCATTTTAATACTATTTATTTATGTTATAAAGTCAGATTACAAAATTACAAATCAAACAAACGTTTGACAAATTTATTTATTTTGCAAATATTTGGAAAAAAACAATAAATTATCTTTTATTTTGTTAATATTACAATAAGTTAAAAATAAATTTCTCAGATTTGAAACATTATTTCAATTTCTGTGTTATTATTTTTATACAAGAGGATTTACTTTTATATCTAATAAATTTTATAATATAAGGAGAAGTAAAAATGCAAAAATTAAGACTTGCTTTGTTATTTTCCATTCTTGCATTTATTGTTGCAACAATAGGAATTTCTACGGCAAAATCGCAGGAAAAACCTAACCCTCCGATGAATTTTGCGGCGGCTATCGAAGAAACTGCGGTTGAGAATTTCATCAAATTAACGTGGACACGCGATAACTCCGGTCCTCAGCCTGATGCTTTTAATATTTATATGATGCCTGAAAAGGTAGATACACCTCCACCGGATATCAAACCATATTTATCAATCAGAAATATCAACTCAATGCAGGATTTCAAATATTATGTTCAGCATTTGAAACCCGGCTGGTATTCTTTTTATATGACATCGGTTATTTTTACTCAGAGCGGACCTTTGGAAAGCGACCCTACTCAGATTGTTCAGATTGAAATTTTCCAACAGCCATTTTTATCAATTGACCCGATTCCTCCGGTAAATATTAAGCTTGGCGAGCGTGTTACAATTAAACTGCATGTTCAGTCAAATTTAAAATGCCCAATTAACTGGAGTTTCGACCCTAATTATGACGGTACTCCTCCCCCGGAATGGGCAACAATTGACCCAATTAGCGGACAGCTTGTTCTTGCTCCCGATAAAGAAGGAACTTTTATAATCGCTGTCAGAGCGGTTATGCAATGCGACCCCGAGCGTTTGGAAGCAGCTACAAAAATTATGGTTAAAGTAGGTCAGCAGGGAGGCAACGATGCCTTTATCAGGTTTGTATCTCAGCCTCCTATGCAGGTTATGGTGAATACAGATTATTTTTATCAGCCGAGGATTGAAACTAATTTAAATTGTGTTTTCAATTTTGAATTGCAGGGCGAGCTTCCCGAAGGGCTGACTTTCGACCCCGCAAACGGTGCAATCAAGGGAATTCCGACAAAACCCGGTCATTATAGTTTTGCAATCCGTGCGTTTTTCCCGGACTGCACTCCTAAAATCGAAGCCTTCCAAAAAATTCCTTTGGATGTAATGATGAATACACGTCCCGAGCCGTGTGCCATATTAACAGGTTCTGTCGCTTTTGATGACGGCACTCCTGTTCCCAACGGATTTGTAAAAATTGTCAGTGTTGAGAAATCAAATACTATTTCAGGTTCTGCTGTAAACATCAATAACGGTGAATTCCGCATTACTCTTCCTAAAGGAATTTACGCCGTCTGTGCAGGCGGAAACGGCATTGTAACAGAATGGTACGAAGATGTCAAAGAAATTAAAGAAGCAACTAATATCGAGCTTAACTGCGCCGATTCGGTACATATCAGTATGGTCGTAGCAAAATTACCGGAACCAAAAACCTTCAATGCATCAGGAAAAGTTGTCCGCGAAGATGACGGCTCACCTGTCGGGGCAATGGTAGAATTTATTCCTGTAGGTACCGGATTCAACGATATTAACGGTAAAATGAAACCTCCGGTATTCGCAACCAGAACTGACGAGCAGGGTAATTATATTATCAAGTTGCCCGGTGATAACGCATATATAGCACATGCAATTTCCGCTATGAGTAGTGTCCGTTTCTGCGACCAGTATTACAGTCAGGTAACAAGTCCGCTCGAAGCGGATATAATTGACATGGATGCTGATAAAACAGGTATTGACTTCGCTCTTAAAGTTTGCGATAATACAAAGTATTCTTTCGGCGGAACTGTTGTTAATGAAGCTAATGAACCGATAAGGTCTAAGGTCATGGCTCATTTAATTAAACCTCAGAATCCTACACCGGGTAATAAAAACTTTGTCCAGGCTGTCGAAACCGATGATGCGGGCAATTATAAATTCAATAATCTTTTGCCGGGTGACTACGTTGTTCTCTCTGCACCATTCGAAAAACAATATATCCCGGGATATTTCAAAGTGGATGATTTTGCCACTCTGCTCTGGCGCGAAGCTACTGTAATTTCTGTTAACGACCAGATGATTGATGTAGTCTTCGAAATAAAGCACAAAAAAAGGCAAGGAATTACCGGTGTGGCTCATATAAACGGTACTATTCAGCAGAAAAACGGAAGTATCGGTAAATACGGAAACGAGACTTTAGTTGATGCCCAACCTATTGCAGGTGCCTTTGTTTTCGTCAAAAATTCTGCTAACGAAGTTATTGATTACGCGTTTTCCGACGGAACGGGTAAATTCAATTTAACTGAATTAGCTCAGGGTGCCTATACTTTGGTAGCGGATAAAATCGGCTTCAATCCTGTCAATTATCAGGTAAACACAGATTATAAAGATAATTCTCTTGTAAATCTTAACCTTGAAATTGAACTTATGGTTACAGCGGTTGATGACCAGACAGACCTGATACAGAGCAAGCTTCAGGTATATCCTGCACCGACTGACGATGTAGCAAATATCAAGTTCTTCTCTAACGGCGGAACTGCGAATATTTCTGTTTATAATGAAATCGGCGAAATGGTACTCAGCTTTGCAGTTGATATGCAGTCTGGAGTGAATCAGTTCAGCTTCCTTACCGGCAGTCTCGCAAACGGTGCATATTTTGTCAGAATAAAAGACGGAGTGCAGATATATACAGGACAACTGAGAATCCTGCATTAATATTTGAGTCCGCAACGCAGAGGCTTTCTAATAAATTGCTTCTGTTTATATAGATTAATTCCGGAGTGCCTTTGGCTCCGGAATTTTTTTTTATTTCTTTCTTTAAGGGGATGCCTGTCATTCAATTGTATTTCCAATAGCCACGAGATTTATCTCGTGGAGAGCTGAACCGGAGCGACCTCCCGGACTTTAGTCCACTATTAAAAAAAATGGCTATAATATAAAAAATAAATTAAATAAATCAACTAAAATCGCTTGCCGCTCTTGCTCCTATAAATTTCTGATAAAGCAGTAAGCCTATAATGCACGTTACACCTATTCCGCTGAACAGAAGCCACAATTCCGAAGGATAAGCATGAGTGGCTACTTCCGCTTTTGACATTCCTATTGACTCCGCAACCTTCAATGCCTGGTCAACCTTTACGTTCGAAGGCAGTTGGATTGATGAGCCTATTGCCGCTAATTTCACTTTCACAAAATCTATCATCGGATTATCTATAAACTTTACATATAAGAATGCTCCGATTATTCCGCCGAAAAATGAACCGAATACTCCGTATAAAAAGCCGAATCCCATATAAGTCGCTTTTTTATCGGGTGGAGCAATCGTTCCCAGATATGAAATAAATTTAGGATGAGCAGTCATTTCGCCAATCGAAAAAATAAAAATACCCATAATAAAAATCCAGATATTAGAGCTAAGCGACAGAATAGCCATACCGATTGTAGCAAAAGTAATTCCGGTTATCATAGTAGGCAGTGCTTTTGTTTTTTTCACAATGGCAGAAACGAACAATTGCAAAAGAATGATTGTTAGTGCATTAATTACTGTTACATGCT
>JBAYGQ010000322.1:0-4184 GCA_041666585.1 Bacteroidota bacterium | reverse complement strand
CTTTTAATTGTACTTGTAATCTTTTCCTTGTTTACTATCATTTTACATGCCAATTATTTTAATCCGGACTATGTATAATGTAACGTGAGAAAAGCAAAAAAGTTCCGAATATTTTTATCATTTTAATTTAAAGTATTCATCCTATTATTGGCGAATTTGGATTTTCGTTTACTTCGGAAAAACGATTGAAAAAACAATCTAAGATAAAAAAAAGTGCATTCCCACTTTCGCTGGACTGCACTCTGATAAATTAACGTTCCTTAAAATAAATCTTTATTTTACTACGCTGAAGCTTTTGGAGAACATTCTGTCGCCTGCTTTGCAGGTCAGCAGATACACACCCGAAGAAAGATTTTTTGTGCTAAATGAAAAATCAAAGTTACCGGAATTCAGCGTTCCCTGATATATGTTTCCTATATGCACACCGATTTCATTGTAAATATCCAACTTTACGTCCGAGAATGTGCTCAGTCTGAGTGTTGCCTTAGCTTCGGAACCGAGATACACAGGATTTGGTCTGATGCTGAAATCGAATGGAAAATCAACGGCATCACTTTCTTTTACGGATAATATATTAGAAGCTACTTCGCAGAGTATAAGCCTTGTGTCCAACTTGATTGAATCCGGCATAAACGGCAGAAAGTATGTCAATGTCTGCTCTCTGCTGTCATTGAGCAAAGTGTCATAGTGGCGTACGCTGTCCTTACCGAATGAGATGAATGTAAGAGGCATAACAAATACATCGGATATTTTGGAGGTATTTCCCGTTGTGTCAATCTGTATCTGCTTTAGTTTAACCGTAATTTCGTATCTGTTTGTACCCTTATTTCTTGTTTCAAAATTGAACTCGAAAATCGGATGTCCCGCATTATAAATCCACTGGTCAAAAAATGTTTCGAAAGGTACCGGAGGATTCGGTATATCCTGCTCGAAGGAGTGCTTAAAATCTTCGGTTTCAAGTGATTTATATGCATATCTTCTTAACAAATTACGGAAAGCAGGAAAGAATTTTTCATCGCCGAGTGTAGTTCTGAGCATGTGGTAAACCCATCCAGCTTTTGCGTATGATAATCCGCCGTTGAAAGCATCGTTAATAGGAACATCATAATTGCTTGGTAATGCCAAGCCTCCATACCACAAATAAGTATTTTTTCTGCCTGCCCAGCTGTTATAATAAGAGTCACTGCCGTACAAACCCTCAACATAGATTGCTTCACCCCAGGTAGCACCGCCTTCATTTATCCAGATGTCGTGCCAGGTGGCGCAGGTAATCAAATCGCCAAGCCACATGTGAGCCAATTCATGAGCTATACCCATTTGATTTCCCCATGAGCTGTTTCCGCCCCAAGTATTTTTATCTCTCAGCCAGCTTCTGTTGATTGTTGTCAAAGTTTGATGCTCCATACCGCCGGCACCGAATTTTTGCACAGAAACCATACCGTATTTTTGGAAGGGATATTCAATAAATTTATTTGAAAATATCTCTGTCATTTTCACAACATTTTCGAAAGTATGGTATGCATTGAATTTGTCACCGTCTGTTGCGTAATTATAGATGCTGTCCGCCTGATTTTTATAATCTTTTTCCCAGACATAATACTGGATTTCTATTGAATCCTGAGGCTTTGTAACCTTATGATACCAGTGCGAAAATTCTTTGAATTTCGACGCATTGGCAGACATCAGATATGTCGGAATCTGGGTAGTATCTGTCCAAGAATAAACTAATGAGTTGGCACTCATGGTATCTATACTTTTTAATAAACCGTTTGAACAAACCGAATAACCAAAGGGTACACGAACCGCTATGGATGCAATTGCTTTATCGTAGGGTGCGTCATTACAGGGCATCCACATTCTTGCGTCTTCCGGTTCGCTCATTGTATAGGCTATACGCTCTTCTATAAACACAGAATCGTTGGGTGGTTGTTGAAAGCTCTCAACGAACATTCCCTTGGGATACAAATAAAATCCGCCGTTGCGCTTACTGATATTGGTATAGTATATTAGAAGAGCAACCATATCACCTGCGTTGAACTCACTTACTGGAATTGACAGGATTCCTTTTTCCGGCTGAGGTACCGGCTGAAGATTTACTCCGTTTATAGTAATTTGATCAATTCTAAGAGTAATTTTATTCCTTCCCCAATAGCTCCTGCCGGCACTGTCCGTTGCAGTTGAGGACAAAGCATTGTACCAGTCCATATACACATTGTAAATCAGCACATCGTACGGTCTTCGCTCGATAGCAGATGATTTGAGTAACTGGGGTTTAACTTTTGTATGTTTTAGTCTCGGAGTAACTTTCTTAAAGCGGTTCATATCAGGTTGCATAAAATCAGGAATATCCTGCGCAAATGCACTGCCAGCCGCAAACAGAAACATATATATAAAGAGTATAATTTTTTTCATAAAACCAATCTTAATTATTTATTCTAATTTTTTATTTCTCTTTTCTGAAACAGTCATTCCCACGAAAGCGGGAATCCATTGTCAAAAATATTTTCAATTTCAGATAAAAATAGAATATTAAAGTTAAGGATTTTCAACGTATTTACAAAATATATAGAGTACACTGAATCAAGAATGTCTGAATCGCTGATTACACGGATTTAAAGATTACACAGATTAAAGAGAAGGCATAATCAGTTTTATCGGAGAAAATAATCTCTTATCTTTATGTGTTCAAAATCTGAGTAATATCACAATTATACTAAAATAGATTTCAAACTCGTCCTAAAGATAATATTTTTGAACATTTTGTATAATAATACAATCCAAAAAAAACCAAAACAGGTGTATTATGAAATTTATGTTAGATGATGGTAATATTCTTCAGGTACAACCAGAAATATTAATGTTTCCAGATTCTGAAGATGATTGGGACAGAAATTGGATTTCAACAAAAATATCAATTAAAGCAGGTAGTTTTATCGGTGATTATAATGCTGAGTTTATGACCATAGATTTTGAGATTTTTAAACGTGAATTAATGAAATTATATAATGATTTAAATGGTAACGCAACATTAAAATGTTTAGAAGGGTATCTAACCATTAAAATAAAAGGAGATGGAATTGGTCATTTTGAAGCTAATTGCATAGCTATTGATAACCCTGGAATTAATGAAAACAAGCTGGAATTTAGTGTTTCTTTCGATCAAACTCAAATACCAGAATTGGTTGCCCAATTGAACGCGATTACAAGAGAGTTCCCATTGATAGGAGAATTTAATTTAGACCTTAATTGAATTATTTTACTATGTTTAAACGAATTTTTATAGCAAATACAGATGATGAGTTACCTTGGCAAAAGATAGTGCTTTGGTGGGAACTTAGACGACTACTTTATAACATATTTTTAATATTTTTCGTTCTATTGTCTTTAACCGTTTTATCATTAATTGTTGAAGATTTGTTCTCTTTTTTCTCTCCTCCTTTTTTTGTATTTATACAATTAATAATTTTTTTTATTTTCGCTAATATATGCTATACAAGTGGATGGATAATTCAATTAGTTACAAAAAAAGAAAAAAATAAATTTATCAACAGAGTCAAACCAAAATTATTTATTTACGGTTTGCTTTTTTCTTGTTTTATAATTTTTATACCTTGTTTTATAAATGCATGTTACACCTTGATAACCGGTGAAAGAATAAAATCAGTTTATGCAGACTTTACTACCCAAGAACCAAAAGCAAAGGATATAGAAGGCGATTATATCATATCTGAAAACACCAGAAAACAACTACACTTACCTGATAGCATTGCTAATAAAACTTTAATACGTTTTAACCCGGATAAAACATTTACTCTAAAATATTTCCCTTATCACAGCTTTGGAAAAAACTTTACAGAATATGAAATAGTAAATGCTTCCGGAAAGTGGTATCTTGAAAAAGATCAAGAAGCTTGGGTTCTACCAATGAAATATGATACAATCACCAGCGTTGTTACAAACCAAAAATTAAATGCTCCCTTTAATACGAATGGTTTTCACTTAAAAAAAGAAAATCCACCATATGAAATTTATATTATAATTGGTGACCCTGACTCTTGGGAAGGGATTTCACTTTTGAAAAAACATAAATAGAGTATTATTTTACAATCTTGTTTCCAAAATCCATCTTGCGAATATTCTGTTTCTCTTTAATCTGTGTAATCCATTAATCCGTTTAATCCGTG
>JBAYGQ010000321.1:0-4187 GCA_041666585.1 Bacteroidota bacterium | reverse complement strand
CAGTTGAAGTATATTTAAGAGGCTATGATGAATTAAACGGGATGTTATATTATTATAACAACAATAAATTATTCCGTTCAAACGGTATCAATACATCTGAATTTACTTTTAAAAACATAGACGATCCCCAAATATTTGCTTTTCTAAAGACAAAATCGGAAGTACCAATTTTTACGAATGATGGTTTCGGAATCTATAATTTAAATAACGATAATTATAGAACTGTTTTTAACTTTAATGATTTTGAAAATTATGATATTGGTTTGGATTTTACTTTTTCACCGGATGGCGAATATTTGTTTATACCCGGTTATGATTTATGTCATAATATAAACTTTTATTTTGTTAGCAGAACCGGAGTAAAATTAAAAAAACTATCCTCTGGTTTTAATACTAAAAATAATAAGTTAAAACAAATAAGATTATCAAATAAATGGGATTGATTTTTTATTAAACTTATTCTTTCTCCACTACAATCAAAACTGTATCGGAGTCAACCTGCTCGCCGGCAGACACATTAACCTGAGTAACTATACCTGAAATAGTGGAGTACAAGGACGTTTCCATTTTCATAGCCTCCACAATTATTAACGCAGTTCCTTCTTCAACTTTTTGTTCTTTTTGAACTAAAACTTTTACAATGCATCCCGGCATGGGAGGCTTGATAATTTCTTTGTCAGCGGAAAGTCCTCCTTCGGATGAAAAACATTTTTCTTCTTCCTTAGGTTTCGAGAAAGTAAAAGTATCGCCGTCAATAAAAACATAACAATTATTTTCATCCTGAGTTGCAAAAACGTTCACAAATTTATTTTCAATCTGCATATTGAAAACATTATCGCTGATAATATTCACAGGAAAATCAACTTTATCACCGTCCACAAGCAAAGAATAGGAGCCGTCTTTTCCTTGTAATTCTATGTTGTAAACTTTGTTATTATAATTCAATATCATTTTATTTCCGCTTCTTTTATATAGTTAAGAATGTTAAAAAATTAGTAATTAGTAATTTGAAATTAGTAATTATTCAGCTATCTCCCATTTCCCGATACTCAACCAAGGGGAAGGAATTTCATTATTTTTTGAAGATATGGTTTTAGATTTATTCGCCAGATTTGCATGAAGAGCAGAAGCCATAAAAGCCGCTCTCAGTTTACTCTTATCATGCAGTTCAACATTGCAAAGATTCTTTTCGATGAAATCAGTAAAGGTATTTCCGTTGATATATTCATCATGTTCCAATGCTTTCAGCATAAAAGGAATTGATGTTTTCACACCGAGAATAACTGTATTTTTAAGAGCGATAATCATTCTGCTTCTGGCTTCTTCTCTGTCTTTACCCCATACAATCAGTTTTGCGAGAACAGGGTCATAGAAAACTGGAATTTCCGCACCCTGATAAATACCGCTGTCAAAGCGGACTCCTGTACCGGAAGGCTCTTTCAGAAATAAAATCTTTCCTGACGAAGGCATAAAATTATTATCGGGGTCTTCCGCATAGATTCTGCATTCAATCGAATGTCCGGATTGTCTCAGGTCTTTCTGTTTGAATGGCAGAACTTCTCCGGTTGCGATGCTGATTTGAAGTTTTACCAAATCAATGCCGGTGGTCATTTCAGTAATAGGATGCTCCACCTGAATACGTGCATTAACTTCCAGAAAATAGAAATTCAGATTTTTGTCAACAAGAAATTCTACTGTGCCTACATTGTTGTACTTTGCAGTCTGAATGACTTTAACGGCGGTTTCGCCCATCTTTTTCCTTAATTCGGCATTCATTACGGGTGAGGGTGCTTCCTCTATGATTTTCTGATGTCTGCGCTGTATCGAACATTCACGTTCGAACAAATAAACCGCATTGCCGGAATTATCTGCGGCAACCTGAAATTCAACATGACGGGGCGATTCGATATATTTTTCCAAATAAACTTCGTCACTGCCGAATGCGGATTTTGATTCTCTCATTGCTCCTTCAACCGATGATTGCAGTTCTTCGGATTTATGCACTACTCTCATCCCTTTTCCGCCGCCGCCCGCAGAAGCCTTAATCAGAACGGGATAACCCATTTTTTCTGCGGTATCCTCAAAATCTTTAAGAACCTTGGAACTGCTCTTCATTCCGGGAATAACAGGCACACCCGCTTTAATCATTGCAACACGTGACTTAACTTTGGAACCTAACAGTTCCATCGGTTCAGGGTTTGGACCTATAAAAACCAATCCCGCATCACGTACCTTCTGATTGAAAACCGGATTTTCCGCAAGAAAGCCGTATCCGGGATGAATAGCTTCGCAACCGGTATCCTTAGCCGCTTGAATAACTGCTTCCATATTCAAATATGACTGGAGTGCAGGCGGAGGTCCTATGCAAACAGCTTCGTCGGCTGTCTGAACGTGCAGAGCCTTTGAGTCCGCTGTTGAATAAACCGCAACAGTGCATATACCCATTTCTTTACATGCACGAATCACACGGCAGGCAATTTCACTTCTGTTAGCAATTAAAATTTTCTTAAACAAGTTTTTTCCCTTTTTTGAATTACTCGGATTTCTTAACCCATGCGGGTTTACGTTTTTCGAGAAAAGCATTCATGCCTTCCTGTCCTTCTTCGCTTGTACGCAGATTTGCAATTAATTCAGCATTATACTCCTGAACTTCATCAAAATTCATTGTTGCGGATTTATGAATCATCTCTTTCGCTATCCTTACTGCATTTGGTCCGTTCTGCAAAATGCTGTAAACTATATCTTCAACTGTTTTATCGAGTTCCTGTGCGGGAACAACCCTGTTAACCAAATTAAGTTCTTCTGCACGATGTGCCGAAATTCTTTCACTTGTAATAAATAGTTCCTTAGCTCTTGCCTGTCCTATACGCAGAATAACATAAGGGGAAATCACAGCAGGAACAAGCCCGAGCCTGACTTCGCTTAATCCGAATTTTGCATCTTCATTCGCAACTACTATATCGCATGTTGACATCAGACCGACACCGCCGCCGACCGCTGAGCCGTTCACTTTCGCAATAACAGGTTTGGAATGAGAATAAATCAAGTGCATAAGCTTTGCTAATTTCAGAGATTCTTCATAGTTCTGTTCGTAAGAGTAGTGAATCACCGATTTCATCCAGTTCAAATCTGCACCTGCACAGAATGATTTACCTTCACCCGTCATCACAATTACACGTATATTATCATCTGAATTTAACTTATCGTAAACATCAGTCAGTTCATCAATAAGCATATCATTAATTGCATTGTGAATTTCCGGACGATTCAGTTTAATTCTTGCAACCTGACTTTTGATTTCAAATAAAATAGTTTTATATTCAATAATTGAAGACATAAAAAAATACCCTTACATTCTAAAAATACCGAATTTTTGGTCTGGAATCGGAGCGTTCAAAGCCATCGAAATACCGAGAGCAAGAGCGTTTCTTGTGTCAACCAAATCTATAATTCCGTCATCCCAGATTCTTGCACTGCTGAAATACGGACTTGCTTCACTTTCGTATTTAGCTATAATCGGCTCACGTATTGCTTTTACAGCCTCATCAGTTAATTCTTTGCCTTCTTTTTGCAATTGCTTTATTTTAACGGTAGCAAGCACATCTGCGGCTTGTTCGCCGCCCATAACGGAAATCTTTGCTGTGGGCCACATCCACAACAAACGCGGATTATAGCCTCTTCCGCACATTGCATAATTGCCTGCACCGTAAGAGCCGCCGATAATTAGTGTGAACTTTGGAACATCGGCATTTGCAACAGCATGAACAAGTTTAGCCCCGTTGCTCGCTATACCGCCGTGTTCGTATTTTTTTCCGACCATAAAACCCGTTATGTTTTGTAGAAAAATTAAAGGAATTTTTCTTGATGTGCAAAGTTCGACAAAATGAGCTCCCTTAAGACTTGACTCAGAAAAAATTACACCGTTATTTCCCAAAATGCCGACAGGATAACCCATAATTCTCGCAAATCCCGTTACCAAAGAAGTCCCGTATAACTCCTTGAACTCCTGAAAACGGCTTCCGTCAACAATTCTTGCTATAACTTCGCGGATATCGAAAGGCATTCTGATATTTTTCGGAACTATTCCGTAAAGTTCTTCGGGGTCATAAAACGGGTCTTCAGAGTCTTGCCTGCCAATATCGAATTTATTCTGTGTTTGAAAATTTTCGACAATATTTCTAGCGATT
>JBAYGQ010000320.1:0-4188 GCA_041666585.1 Bacteroidota bacterium | reverse complement strand
CACCGGCAAGAATTACAAGACAGCCTTATGCTAAAGTAGCTGATTTGAAAAACAATGTTATCTTCGAAGTCGAAGTACATGCATGGGGCGATACATTAATGAACGACCCGCCGTTATTCAGTCCTGAATATCAATGGTACAAAGCAGGTACTCCACCGGTCAAATTACAGGATAACAGCCACTATTCCGGTACAAAATCCAATGTTCTCGGTATCAGAAACGTTGCCGAAACTGACTATGCCGGATATTATGTAACTGTTAGATCACAATGCAATAACGATACTTCTGATGTTGCTACGCTGAGTCCGTATCCGTCAGTAAATATTGCAACACAGCCTGCTGATGTAACCAAGTGCGAAGGCGAAGATGCACAGTTTACAATCGATGCTACTATTACCGGCGGCACAGGTGAATTGAAATATCAGTGGTTCCAGAACGGTACTGCTATTAACGACAATACAGTCTATACCGGAACACAAACAAATACTTTGACTGTTACAGGTGCAACTGTTGCTAACGCAGGTCAGTACAAATGCACTGCCACGGTAGTACCCGGCGATAAAAATGCCACTTCCAGTGAAGCTACTTTAACAGTTAATGTAAAACCGACAATCACAACTCAACCGGTTGCAACCTTAACAGATACAGTCGGTGTCAGTATTGAGTTATCGGTAGCCGCAACAGGAACAGCTACTCTTCAATATCAGTGGTATAAAGATAATACCATTATTGACGGTTCGACTACAAGTACATTAACAATCGCAGTAGCAAAGGTTGAAGATAGCGGTAAATATTATTGCATCGTCAAGAATGCCTGCGGCGAAGTGAAATCAAACGAATCAACAGTCTCTATTACAACCGGCGGTGTCGTTGGTGTTGATGAAACTAACGCAAACGGCTTCGAGTTAAATCAAAATACTCCTAACCCGTTCGGCGGATCTACTGAAATTACTTTCGTAACACCGACTGCAACTTCAGTAAGAATAGTTGTAACCGACATCTTCGGTAAAGAAATCGTTGAATTGGTTAACAGAACAGTTGAAGCAGGATCGCATTCTGTGAAATTAAATGCCCAAGACTTCAAATTGTCAACCGGTGTTTACTATTACACTATGACTGCTGACGGTTATTCAATCACGAAAAAAATGTTGGTTGTCAAATAAGATTTGACTCGTAAAATATTAAAAAGCCGGAGCGGTTATCGCTTCGGCTTTTTTTATATTCTAATTAATTTCAGATTTATACCGGATATTATTTGAAAACATAGAGGACATAATGAGGAAAATTATATTCAGCACCTTTCTCTTTCTGGTTTTATTAATTGTTTCATGCTCCGATTACCGGGAGGACAGAGACAGATTTATGACCACATACAAGGAAATTTTAATCGTTCGCGAAATGTTTACGGATACTGCAAAAGCAAATGCGGAAGTAAAAAAAATATTCAACAAGAATAATTATACTGAAAAAGTTTTTTTTGAAGAATGGAAAGAATATACCGGAAATCCGCAGGAATTTATTATTATGATGGACACTATTCGCGAAAGAGCGCAGAAAGAAATAATCAAAAGCCGCCAACAGCAGAATAAATCAGAAAATATAGATTCCCGTTTTCGCATGAAAGACAGCGTCTCTAAAGAATGATTGGAAGATAATGATTACTTCGGCTCACCGTACTTTTCCGGATAAGGAGGCATTTGCAATGAGCCTGGAATTCCCATTAAAGGAAAGTCTTTTCTCAGAGGATAAATAGGTTCACCTGTTTCGGGAACAACGTAATCCTCGGGCATGTACAACCTTCTCAAATCAGGGTGATTCTCGAATTTGATACCGTACATATCGAAAGTTTCCCGCTCATACCAGTTGGCACTTTCCCATATATCCACTAAAGTTGGGACAGAGGGATTTTCTTCCTGAACTTTGACTTTCAATCTTAATCTGGTTTTATTTTTATTAGAATACAGGAAATATACTACCTCGAATCTGTCTTCGGGTGTTAGTTTATCTATAGCTGAGATATCTGTAAGCATATCAAAATCTGTTACGGAGTTATCGCGGAGCATTTGAGCCACTTCAATTAATTTATCTTTTGGGATAAAGATTGTAAGCTGATTTCTGAAAGAAACAGGCTCAAAATCAGTTGTTATTTTCTTTACAGTTTCAATAATTATTTCATCAGAAACGGGCATAATTAGACTCGCATTAGAAATTCAAAATATAATTTATCAATATACGAAAGAAAACAAAATTTCTCAAAAAATATTAGGTAAATTTTAAAAATTGATTTTATTTAATGTTGACAGTTTGCTAATTTAGTTGTCAATAAATTTATTGAAAAATGAAAGAAGTAAAAAATGTTTTCATTTCTGTTCATCAAAAATCAACCTGAATTGATAACAAATTTTGTTTTTGGGCTTCAGGTATGGCAATGGCTCGGTTTTCTGATTCTTCTTATAGGAATCGTAGTTTTTTATATTATACTTAGTCGCTTATTGGGATATGTAATTGATAAAATACTCGAAAAGAAGAATTACGAAGCTATTGCTGATGTTTTTATTAAACCGGTTGCTATAGCATTATCTTTGTTAATTATTAATCTGATAATTATAAATCTTCTGATGTTCTTTAAACTTCCGCAAGCTGTGAATAAAAACGTTGATTTAGCACTTAACTTGCTGATACCGGTATTTGTTACCGCCTTAGTGTATAAGCTTGCTGATTTGTTTATAGAAATAGTTTACAAGCTAAGTTTAAAAAGGTCTGCATCATTGGAGCAAATGCTTCCTTTACTTCGCAAAGGAATAAAATTTGCAATACTTGTTTTAGGTTTGCTCTATGTTCTTGAAGTTTTAAATATAAATATTACACCGATTCTTGCGGGAGTATCAATCGGCGGACTTGCGTTAGCTCTGGCAGCTCAAGATACAATTAAGAATTTATTCGGTTCTTTGACGATTCTTTTGGACAAACCTTTTTTAGTCGGAAACTGGATAATATTTGAAGGGTCGGAAGGAACAGTAGAATCTATCGGGATGAGATCGACAAGGGTACGCACTTTTTACGATTCGCTGATTTCTATTCCAAACGGAAAGCTTGCAGATATGAAAATTGACAATATGGGTATGAGAAGATTTAGACGTTTCCAAACAAATTTGCATTTTACTTATGACTCAAAATCGGAATCTATTGCAGAATTTATTAAAGAAATGAAACACTTTATAGGTGAGCACCCAAAAGTAAGGAAGGATAATTATCAGGTTCAGGTAAATGAATTTTCAGACAAATCAATTGATGTGGTTTTATACTCTTTTCTAGAAGTACCCGATTGGGGTGAAGAGTTGATAGCAAGGCAGGAAATTTTGCTCAAAGCTAAGGAAACTGCTGAAAGACTCGGATTGCGATTTGCTTATCCAATCAAAGAATTTTCGAAAATACCGTATTCTTAATTTTATTTTGTACATTTTTCTGCATATTTTTTTATCAATTCCTTTTTATTAATCCCAGAAAATTATCTCCGTTTTCCTGTTGGAAAAAAATTAATAAAAAATGTAAATAATGCAAGAAATCACCCTTTCAATCACAATCTTTATTCGTGTTATGAGTCTTAATACTTATCAAAACAAACACGAGAAATTAGTTGAAAAAGATTTTTTTTCCGGTCATTATATTCTTAATAATTAACTTTCCATTTGCTTTTTCCAAGCCGATAGAAGTAGTATGTACGAACAATTCAGTAGAAATTACAATCATAAAACTCCCTGCCAAACTTGTAAAAACTGAAGGTAACTCATATTCAATTATGATTAACAATAATAAATATATTGTTCCTGATTTTTCATCAGATCTTCAAGCACCACTGCTTCAGATTCCCGTTGCTATTCCTGCAGAAAGTGAAATATGGATTAATTCTGATTTTTCAAACTTCAGGTCTCTTGGAGAGTATTATCAAAATAAATTATTTTCAGACAAACAAACAGAACTTAGTCATTATGCCAAAATTGAAAAACAAGGTATTCTAAGAGGTGTTAATGTCGCATTACTAACGATTCAACCTTTCGATACTGACTCTAGTACAAATAACATTAAAATTGCAGATTCAATAAGAATCATCATTTCATTTTCAAAAGAATTACAGGTAACCCAATATTCTATCTCAAGGGAAGAATCTGTTTTTTATGATTTGATAAT
>JBAYGQ010000319.1:0-4193 GCA_041666585.1 Bacteroidota bacterium | reverse complement strand
TCGTAAACAGTATAACCGCATTTTAGTAGGTTTTTGGCAAAGCCATTCTCTATATATGTTTCGTAATACCAATCTTTATCAGGATATTTGATTGTTACAGGTGTGTAGTTTATTTTGAAATCTCTGTCTTCAAAAATGTTTTTCAACACATTTTTTTCAAATTCCAGTTCCCTTGTAAAATTTTTACTTTCTAAAAAATTCAAGCTGTCTTTTTGTACAAATCTACCCATAAATACCGGCGGTTTTCTGTTGAAGAGCACCTCTTTGGAAAATGCAATATGACCTTTTACGCTTTTCGAGCGGGATTCTCTGTTCTTATGAGCTGTCTCGACATCATTCAAACCGACCAAATCATAAGTGTTGCCCCTATAAGAGTATCCGAATCCACCGACAGCAATCATTGCTATGTTTGGTAAGGAATCTAATTTATTGAAAAAAACATTCAGCTTTTCACCGTTTTCCCTGCCGTGCTTAGAGAGATAATATTCAAAATTCGTAGGTAGTTTGTTTCTGTTTTTTAATAATTCAAAAATATTATGTCTTTGTATAATTAATAATGAAGGCAAAAGGATTAATAATATAACAATCTTTGAAATACGTCTTTTTATAATAAAATTATTAAAAGTAGTTTGTTCTCCCCAATATTTTGTGTTGAATAATATCAGTAAAAAGACAGGTAAAAATGGGACATAAAGCCTGTGAAAGTCAAAATGGTCGCCGCCTTCCATTATCGGCATTAATATTAGAATTAACAAGACAATAGCAAGAAAAAATTGAGGATTTTGCCTTATAATAATGTAATATTTATTTTTCAATCCTTCCCAAAGGACATAAATCACAGCAACCAGAACAATGAAATATATTACATTCGTTCCCAAATAACTAAAATAATATTTTAGACCGTCTGTAAGGTTATAAATCGGATTCGTATAGACTTTTGCATAATAGGTATTCGGCAGAGGATAGCCAAAGTAAATAAGTCGGAATAATGTAAGTAAGACAATCGTTGTAAGCAGAACAACAAGGGGAATATAATTTTTGTTCCAAAGCTTATTTGTCTTATTTTTAAATACAAAAATGTAAATTATTGAGCATATCAGACCGATTGCCATACCTTCAGGACGTGCAAGAGCACAAAAAGCAAGTAATAACGAAAAACTGAACAAGTTCTTTTTTTCTGAATAAGCCGTTTCTAAAAGGGTTATTATAAGAAGAATTAAAATCGAAGACCACAAACCGGTTTCCATAAGTGAAAATGTACCCCAGATTATAAAGCCCGGCGTAAAACAGCAAATAAAAATAAATAAAAAAGAACTAATACTTAAAAAATTTTCGCTTTTATTTTTGAAATAAGATTCAATAAAATTGACTACTCTGTATAAAGAATAAGAGATAATAAGAATGTTAAATGCCAATAAAAATATTTCAAAACGAGGTAAGCGATACATCACAGTTATTACGAACAGCCATAGAATTGATGTAAATCCTTCGACTCTTTCACCGCCTGTATTATATATCATTCCGAAGCCGCTATTAATATTCTTAGCATATTTGAAAAAAATATTTGCATCATCAGTTCCGATTAAAGGCATTTGATAAATCCATAAATAGACTATTATGAAGAATGTCAAGACAATCAGAACGAAAAGAAATCTCATAATATTTATATTATTAGTTTTGAAAGGCATAGTTTCCCTATTGATTTGAATGTTGTATTGTTTAAACTTTTAACTATTATTAAATTCAAATTATTTTAAAAACATTAATCCCAACTCTCAGTGTTAACATCACATAAGACAGACTCAAGATCATTAAATATGATTTTTTTAGGTTCCAAAGGCATTAAAGGTAAATCGAATTCCATTACTTTGCCTGTTATAAGTGCCTTCACTCGTGTAAATTTGTCATCACCGAAATCAATTTTTAAGGGAACAATCATTTTAAAGTCAGGCGGTACCTCAGATTGTTTAACTCTGCAATGAACTTTATATTTTCCTTCAATTGTTTTTTCATATTTGTAAGCAAAGGTATATTCAGGTACCTTGTTGCTGTTCACCCATTCATCAAAAAACCATGTAAGGTCAAATCCGCACTTCTTTTCGGCTAAAATACGAAAATCATCTGTAGTAGCTGATTTACCCTTAAATGTTTCGTGGAATTCCTTTAAAAGAGAAATAAATAAATTGTCATTCATAGTTTTAAAATCCAGCATCATGTTTCTAAGCATGTGAAGCACCCATGCTCCTTTTTGATATACAATCAGGTCGTAATCCCGGGGTGTATCAACTGTACGGTTTCTATAACCCAATGCAATAGGTCCGGCTTCTACACCTGAAGAAAGAAAAGAATTTCTGATATTCATAACAGTTTCTTTAAACCTTTTTAAAAATTTGAAGAATTTTTCATTATCTTTCGAGACCATTTGCCAGTACATCAGAGATGAGTATTCTGCAAAACCTTCGCTCAACCATTGATCTCTGTATGATTCAAAATCAACACTAATAGCCCACCATTGATGAGCAACTTCGTGAGAGCAGAATTGTTCGTGGAAGCCCTGATTATTACCGCTTTGAAAAGTTGAAAATGATAAATTAATAAACCCCGGAAATGCTTCTCCATGATATGACGGAATTACAGATATATTCATTCTTTTCGGACGAATCGGACCAAATAATTTAGTATAAAACTCAAAGCTCAAAGCAACATCTTCAAGAACATTATCCCTATAATCATCGAACTCAGAGTTATAAAGAAGCTCTACTGGAACACTTTCTCCTTTTTGATACTCTTTAGATGAATAGTGACCTATTGTAAATGAAGCATTTCTCGTTTTATATGAGGTTACCCAATGTGATTTACATATATTGTCGTTTGTTGTTTGTGATAATTTTTCACCGATACTCAACAGCTTAAAATCTGCCGGGTAATTGAAAGAAATATCAAAAAAAGTTTTCTCTTTATAGCCATAGTTTACATACCAGCCGATTGAAGTTTTTAAGTCATGGTAATTAAATACATCAACAATCAGATCACCATGATAAGATATATTTAATTTTAAAGTATCTCTGATTTTGATGTTACTTGGGAATTTTACCCAAAGTGTAGATGATTTTTCAGGCTTGAACCAATTTACCTTATCATTTGAATTGAAAGACACAGAATCAATTTCCATAAAAGATGCTATTGATAAAGGAATCCACTTTAAATTCTCTTTTTTAGGACTAATTATTAATTGTGTTTTGCATGAGAAATCTAACTTTGAATCTAAATTAACATGCATTATATTTTTTTCAATAGAAATTTCATCATTCTTACCGACTGAATCTACCTGTGGATTATAATCCTGTCTATGGAAAGAACAAATATTCTGAGCATAACTTCCGATTACTGCATACCAATTTTCCTGTGAAAATTTAATTTCTTCAGGATCATTAGGGTCAATATGAAAGAAAACAGTTTTATTGTCATTAAGCACAATCTGTGAATAAAACATTTGGGTAATATCCGAATTAATAAGAGTTCTGACTATGAAATCGTCCATATCATCTTTCTCTTTGCTTAATATTGATTTTTTTGCGGCATTAAGGTTATCCTCAGCTTCAGTTGAAGGTATATCCTCTTTGGGATTAAACTCTTTAATCAAATCGTATGCAGAACTATCTCCGAAAACCATAAATGCCGATTTTATTTTGCGGTTAAAATTAGAAGTATTGTAATATCGCAATAGTTGATTTTGTTCCACCTTATCAGGAGGAGTAAAATCAAATGAGCCGTCACCTATAAAAATAACAACGCAGATTCTTCCTGCAAGCGGTTTGCAGAAGAAAAGCCGTCCTGATTCTAAAGAAAAATTACCGACATCTTTTGTTATGAAGCAATCTTTAACTTCAGCAGATTTACCATCAAGTTTCAAGTTTTCAAATTCTTGAATAAATTGCTTATAATCAGTGTATTCAGTTGCACATTGCATTTTTGAAGTTGGGTTTAATAATACTAATGCAATTATTATGGAAGCAAGCAAATAAGCGGGTTTTTGTAACATAAATCACTTCTTTTATTTATAACGATATTATTTGTTTTACGTTAAAAGGATTTATACAGATAAACAAACATAACAAACAAGCACTTTATTTAAAAGTAAATTTAATTAATTTATACAAATTTTTAAAGGAAATTCAGGCAGGATTATTTCT
>JBAYGQ010000318.1:0-4194 GCA_041666585.1 Bacteroidota bacterium | reverse complement strand
GCTTAAACGCAGAGAGAAATCAGTGAAAAGTGAAAAGAGGAATTTAAAAAGCTAAGCGGATAGATTTTTCACTACGCTCAGAATGACTATTTTATTAATAAATTCTATGCAAAAAAAAATACCGATACAAATATTAAAGCACTACGAAAATATAAAACCGCAGATAGTCAAACGGCTTGAAGAGTTCTCGCTTGTACCGGAATCGGAGTATTTTTACGAACTTGCTTTTTGCTTGTGTACACCTCAGTCTATGGCTAAAAATGCAATACAGGTTATAGAAAAATTAAAAGCACAGGATTTTCTGAATAATCCTTTTGACCCTTCTGATATTCTCGGAGACAAAGAACATTATATTCGCTTTCACATCACAAAGGCTAATAGGTTGATTTTAGCATTGGACTCTTTCCATTTTGTACGGGAAGTGCTCAAATCGGATTTGAATAATTTTGAAAAAAGAAATGAAATTTCTGAAATTGTCGAGGGCTTCGGTTTAAAGGAATCAAGCCATTTTCTGCGCAATATCGGATACAGAAATCTTGCGATTTTAGACAGACACATTCTGAAACATCTTACCGAATGCGGCTTGTACAAAGAGATTCCGAACGTTGCCAACCGTAATATCTATTTTGAAGTTGAAAAAGATTTTTGGCTTTTTTCAGAGAAGGTCGGCATAACGATAGATGAGCTTGATTTGTTATTCTGGAGCTACGAAACAGGAGAGATAATTAAATAAAAAAAACCTTCTCTTGAAAAAAAGAAGGTTTTTAAATTAATTTTTAAACTTCAATTATATCTGCTCTTCATCGGAAATAACAATGATTTTATCCCCTTCGGAGAAGAAAATTTGTTTTGATTTTTTCGGATTAACAATTACTCCATATCCTAATATATTATCTTCAGGAGCCACACGTTTGGGTGAATGCAATTTATAACCGATTGCAATCTGGTTACGTTGTCGTGCTGATTCCATAACAGTATAGAAGTTAACTGCTCTGCCTAATTCACAATAATATTCAGCCGGTTTGATATAAATTGCAGGTCCGCCTGCACTGAATAAGTCTTCGAATACAGTCTTCAGTTCTCTGTTTTCAGAAATTTGCGATAACATCAAACTGTCTAATTTAACACTTACGATAAAATCGTCCGTGTAAGTGATTTCTGCTAATTGTCTGTTTCTGTCGTCCAACATTTCGGATACGATTGAAAAGACGTGTCCCTTGGAGTCGGCTATATCACGTAAATGGAGCAGGGTGCTTAGAGTTCTTGCATCTGTTGACTGAACGTCATTTAGTTCAGTCTGACTAAGAACAATAATATGGTCAAAATTATTCTGCAAAATTTCATCGAGAATTCTACGATTGGTTGTGTCACCAAGCCAGAAAGTTACAGTCTGATGAGAAATACCGGAACAATGGGTAGATAGTTCCTTTTCAACATTCATGTTATCGGCAACCACTGTGATTTTAGAACCGGGCCACACGTAATTATCAAGTTCATTTAAGATTAAAGGTGCACGGCGGTTCCAACCGAGCATCAAGGTAGATTCAGGCTTCGGAGGTACATATTTGGGAGCTATTCTTATGGCACCCGGGTCAATGGAAAATTCAGTCAATCCGGAAATAATAATAGTATCGTCATCTTCTGAAATGGCTATTATTTTATCTTCAGGTTCAATTTTTGTATTCATGGGTGGCTTAATAATAATTCTGCCGTCCTGTCTGCGTAAACCTATTACAATTGATGTTTCGTAAGCGAACATTGCTTCGACAAATGTTTTACCGATAAGTTTCGGTTCTTCCTGGAAATAAATTTCGTCGCCCTTAAAATCCAATAGTTCTGTAAACACAACGGATAAACCGGGCTGGCGACAGGTTTGTGCTGTTATACGAGAAATCAAATAGTCAAATACAACAAGTTGAACTTCGTTCTTACCTGCGATTTCAGCAATAGCGACATTCTTCGGGTCCCTGATTTCAGCAACTATATGATACTTTTGCGGGTAAGGTTTTCTGTTCGGATTATTTGTGATAGCAAGAATAGTTTTAATAACAATTGAATCGGGTTCACTGTCTTCGGGAGCAAGAACAATGATAGACCTTGCCTGATTGAGGTTTACGATTTCAAGGTCTTGCAAATCTATAGGATTTCCTGTCCTACACACAAGACGGGTATTCTTGGTACCACCGACTTTTGCTTTGATTTCATCTTCCATCTCGACCTTGTCTTTTTCAGCGAGAACTACTATGCTGAGATTTTTCTGATTCTCATTGGCAATTACCAATTCGGAAACAATTTGAAAAACCTGAAAAGACCAGCCGAGAATAACAGTTTGATTTTTTTCAACGACGTACGATTTTCCTTTTCTTAAATCGGATATTCTATTGACTACACCACTGTTCACAATACCAATTAATGTAGATAACATGAACAATCCGGCTAATGTTGCAAGTAACATCCAGAATAAAAACAACAGGTTTACAGGGTCATTACCTATTACTCCACCGTCAAGGGTTCGTAAAATAATAATCCAGACAGAATCAAAAAAATTGATATTTTGCGGATTTTTCAAGCCTTGGACTATATGTAGACCGTCTGTCGGTATTGCATTTGTAATATAAGCGGCAAACGCTATTATCAAAATTGTAATAATAGAAAAGAAGAACAATAATGATATCGGAGCTATCATTCCCTTCGACATCAAATTATCAAATGAGTACCTGATTCTTTGATTGAGTGTAACCTTTTTCATAATCTATTCTTTGAATTGCTTAGTGAATCAATAATGTATTTATTAAACAAGCAAATTATAAAAAAAATGAATATAATTCAATAACAAATATTAAATCTATATTATTTAATTATCCTTTTTTTAATAAAATACTATCCTATTCGGATTAATTCCTACTTTTAATTTTATGAATGGAGAGCTTTTTGAATTTAAATCGAATATCAGTAATTCTCCTTCGACCTGATAGTTTAAAGCATTTCCAACCCACAATGTTTTATCTATAGTTCTGTAAGATAAAGCATACCACTTTTCATTAGGATTATTATTAATAATTAATTGTCTGACTTCTGAATTTTGGGAATTAATTTCCAGGATTCCAATTCCTATGTTATTAAGAAAAAATAGAGTATCACCGCTTTCAGATGCACAAAGTGATTTTGCATAAAGCCTCCATCTTCTTATTTCACCAAATGTTGTTCCGTTGAATTCTACAATCCCGCCTAAAGAATCCTTTAGAGAAGGTAAATTATTATAAACTGCATAAAGCCTGTTGAATTGTCGGTTATAGAACACATCAATAACATTTGGTAAATTTATAAGACTTTTAATAACTGTTTTGGATTTCAACTCTATCACAGATACAGTTCCTGCCAAAGGTTTATCTGCCATATAATCTCCGTATCCGGAATTAGCTACAAATATATTATTGCTTGCTGAACAAATGCCTTCCGGGGCTGGTCCGACAATAATTCTATTTCCTGTTAATTCCATCTTTTTGTAATTAAACTCAATAATAGAATTGTCGTACAAATCAGTAAAGAAACCAATGCTGTCGTTAATTACACAGATTTTTCTCGGACAGCTTCTCCCTTCTAAGATTATTCTACCTAAGCTTTTGCCTGTCGAAAGTCTGAATGATTCTATAGTTTTTGTACCTGAAACAGCAATCAGCACAGTATCACTTGCTACAACAATGTCATTAGCTAAATCCCCGAGTCTTAATCCATTATTTTGAATTCCGAAGTAATCATTTGTTAGTTTTCCGTTATCAAAATTGTAAACAGAAAGAGAAGCATTGTCCATACCCCACAATCCTTCGCACAAAACAAAGGCTCCCTTTAATCCAACAGAATCAACCGTATTTTGAGGATTGCCTACCGGCTGTTCAACACACGATACCAAAAATATAATTAACATTACAATAATAGAAACAACAATTTTTCTTCCCTTTTCAACGGGGGACAGAGGGGGTTGTAAAAAAATATTCTTTTCAATATTTAACATACTTCATCCTTGTCATTTTATTTCTATCTAAAACCGAAATATAATAAATACCCCTCGGCAAATATGAAATAGTGAAATCCGAATTACCTTCAAAATCTCTTATTAATACGCACTCACCTAGAAGATTGAAAATCCGAATTGATTTCGCTTTTGCAAAATCAGTTACATTATTTATTTGTATT
>JBAYGQ010000317.1:0-4199 GCA_041666585.1 Bacteroidota bacterium | reverse complement strand
CTTGTTCCCAAGCTCCCGCTTGGGAACGCCCTTACGGCTTTGCAAGGCACACTCATTTAATTACCATTATCTTTTTTGTTTCTATATAATCAGTGGTGCGCATTGTAACAAAATAGACACCGGAAGATAGATGAGAGCAGTTGTAATTGTAGCTTGAACTGCCCGCCGGCTGTGCGGAATAGTCCATTACATTTGCAACTTCGTAGCCCAGAATATCTTTTATTTTTATAGAAACATAATCAGGTTTATTTAAAGTGTATTGAAATTTTATTTCGTTGGAAGCGGGATTAGGAAACAAAGTAAAGGACTGCTCTTTGCTTTGTGTTTCGACTACATTTGTTATGCCTAAATCGCTTAGTTTGGCACGGTAAAGAAAATGATTATTTGCTATAGCAAAAATATAAGTATCATTCATTTTCAATGATTCAACACTCAAAACTTTACCAGATTTTTCAGGAAAACCTTGACTCACAGCTTTCCAGTTCCCGCCTGAATCAGTAGATAAGTAAACACCACTAGATGTACCAATAAATATATTGTTATCTTTTATAAGTATATTATTTAAATAAATTGAATCTTTTTTAAAAAGACTTATCCAACTTATACCGAAATCCTCAGATAAGAGTAATTCAGCTGTTCCATAATAATTGTTTTTACTATTTGTGCCTAAATATATATTGTTTTTGTTTACTGCTAATTTTGTAACATTATATTCCGGAAGACTGATAAAATCAAACAAACCCCAACCCTGTCTGCCTGAAATAAATTTCTTATAGGATGAATAATGAAGCCCACACCCTGAAATGGCGCATAGTAAACTATCGCTTAATTCAAAATAATGAAAAATATATTTGCATGTATCTCTACCCAAATAATCCCAAGAATCACCATCATCACTAGAGTACCCTAATACAAATGCCTCATTGTAAAAGACATATTTATCTTGTACAATTAAATAAGGATCCAAACCAGTTTGAATTACCTCCTCAGGAAAAATACTTTTCCATGTAAGCCCATTGTCTTTTGATAAGTAAATAGAATCTGCAAAGCAAACAGCATATATATTTTTATAACTTATTGCAATATCTATTATTTGAGTGCAATTAGACTTAATGAATCTCCAGCTATATCCGTTATCTTTAGAGAGGAACAAACCTGCTGAAGCACTTATACAAATATTATTACCATCAATAGCTAAAAGATTGGACTTATAAGCCACACTATCTTGTGTACATAAAACCCACTGAGAGTAAAGATCAGTAGCAAAGAAAAATTCAGTAAAAAAAAATAGCAGAAGTATTAAGCGTTTCATAAACTTTTCCAAAAAGTGTACACCCGTTTATATAGAAAGACACATAAAAGGTCAAAAGGTCTCAAAAAAAATCAAAATAAATGAAAATAATTTTTCAAATGAAGAAATTAATTAAAGAAAAACCTCCCGAATTTAAAAATATTTCACTGAACCGGGAGGTTAATACTAAAGTTTAATAAATAGCCGGCTATTTAATCAGAACCATTTTCAAAATCTTAACATCGTTTCCGGCAATCATTCTGCAGAAATAAATTCCATCCAAAACGCTGATGTTATTGCTGTTCTTTCCGTCCCAATATACAGAATAACCCTGAGCATCGAGAGCTTTATCAATAAGCGTAGTTACAATGTTACCATACAAATCAAGAATATCAATTTTTACGTTCATTTTTTCCTGTACCGAAAAGGATATTTTAGTAACAGAAGAAAAAGGATTCGGTGAATTCTGCTCTAAACTGCTTTTAAAATCAAGGTCATAAGTTAAAGTAATAATATTTGAAGTAGATCCCTCAGACTGAGTACCGTCAACATCCACCTGCCTGAGCCTGTAATCATAAGTAGTCCTGTTTTTTACAGAGCTATCAGTATAGCAATAGTAAATCATAGATTTGGAGTTTCCTGCTCCTTTGACAAAACCTATATTATCCCAATTTCTGCCTGAGCCGCTGATTCTTCTCTCGATATAAAAACCGTAATTATTGATTTCGCTTGCTGTAGCCCAAAACAGAGTAATTCCGTTTTTCCGGACTTCGCCGCTAAATTCCACGAGTTCAACAGGAATAACGTCAGAAGTGTCTTTTGGCATCATCCATGGCTCTAAGCACAAAAAGGCAGTTTGCATAGTCAGAATTCTGTTTGTTATGCTTCTATTTACTAAGTCATTATTTTCTTTCGTTGTTTTATTGGGTTTATCTTCCAAAATTCTTAAATATTTCCAATTCCAGAATTTTGCGGATTCATTATTTTTTACAACATTCGTGTCGTCAATTATAAATTTTTTCATTACCGGAATACCGTCTAACAATGCCGATAGTTTAACTTCAATCGGATAATCTCCCTCAATCTTGCCATATTCATAAATCAGCTTTTTACTTGAATTGTTATCAATAATATTCTCTGTAGTTTTTGCTATTGAAATACCGTCTTTAGGGTCAACATAGAGTCCAATTTCAGATATAGTTCCTTTAAGAATAGAAAAAGCAGTATTCAGCATACCGGAAATAGTATTATTAGTGCCTTTAATAGTATAAGAATCACTTTTTGTTAATTCTGCTATTTTTTCATTAAAATATTGGTCACCGTAATAATCTTTTGAACCGATAGTATATTTAGAGTAGTGAATATCCGAAAAATCAATGGATGTGATTTTATATGAATTTCCACCCATTTGCTGAAGACAGTATTCAATAAGCGGATTAGCAGTAGTAGGAGTCGGTGCATATTCCGAACTTGTTAACAAAACAATTGAAGAATTACCCTGATAATTCGCATTAAATGTAATTCCGTCGTATAGTAAATCCCATAAGTAGCTGTAATAACCAATTTGATTATAAAGCGTAGAATCAATCAGCAAATTTATAGTATCTTTATTGCAAGGCACCCATCTGTTAAATAAATTGACCGGATTTCTATTGCCAATCATTATATTTATAGAGTCTTTATCGTTAAAATTCGATAAGATTACTGATTTTAATTGGTCTATCAGATTTTTTGCTGAAATTGAAGTTTTATTTAAGTCGTAATCAATTAAAAAGTTAATTTTTTGATTAACATAATTGGAAATTAATAGCTTACTATCAAACATCGTGAAATAGTATTCCTGTCCATCGATTCTATTTGAAATGCTAAAATATGGCTTACTGAAGTCATACTGATAAGAAAAAGTTTGATTCAAAGATGTGCTAACAGTATTAAAAGTTAAATATTTTCCATAATAGTCATTGGAATAAGACTTAACAGGAGGATTGGAGCCAAAATCTATATCAGTAAAGTTGTCATTAAGATAGAATTTAAAGTTACGTGGAAATGATTTGTTTACAGATATATTTAAAATTGTCGGTTGGAAGGTAAATTGTGCATTTCCGTTAGTAAAAGTCATTTTGGTATAATACGATAATTTTGCATGTCTGCTTTGATCTCCGACATTAGGAAAAATCCTGTATTCATAGCGTCCCGTTGTACTTCTTCTATACAAAATAGACGGATCTTTATGCAAACGATGCACAATATCCTCATAGATTAAAGAGGCGGTATTAACATCAATAATCATTGCATGAACGAGTGTATCGTTAACCCACAGCCAGGAATCGTTAACAAAATCAGTAGCGGGCAGGTTAAACCAGTCGTACATTTCAAGTGTATCGGTACTTGCATTTAATTCTAGTGACCTGTACCAAAATTCCGTAGTTATCTCGGCATAGATGCCGTGAGGCTTAACAACAATATTTGCTGAATCAATATTTAGTCGGCTGTGTCTTCCGGGTGTTTTCGGGTCCGTGAATCCGCCGGAATCCTGTGAGAATAAATTATAAACAGAAAAAAAGCAAAATGTTAAGCATATGCTTATAAGCATTTTGTTTAACGTCAGACTTTTGCAATGCGAAATAAAAATGGATAAAAACATAATGTGCCTCTTAGATGTATTGTAAATCTTTTTTTAGTCACAGGAATCAGATTTAAAACTTATCATTCAAAAAAACTTTTCCGAAAAGTGTACACCCCTAAATATGCAAAGACACGGTTTTAGAAAATAGAAGAAAGAAAATAGAAAAATAGAAATTAAAAGTCATTTTTTTATACTTTTCTAAAATGTGTCCACTTCCTTATATAGAAAGACACATTTTTTTGCAAAAGGTCTGAAAAATAATTTAAAAAAGTGAAAATAATT
>JBAYGQ010000316.1:0-4203 GCA_041666585.1 Bacteroidota bacterium | reverse complement strand
GAATATTCCCCAATATCTCATATTCTGTTTCTGATAATTTATCAATACCTTTTAATTCATCTCTGGTAGTGTCGCAAAGTGCTATACACATCTTTAAAAATGATTTTACTGTTTTTGGTTTCATAATTTTGTTTTTATTTGTTCTTCATATCAATCTTTGTTGGTAATTTACGCCACGACAGTATATTGCCACCGTTAGCAACAATGCCGTAAACGGACGGACAAATCGAGTTGTTAATTATGGACGCAATTTTTACATCCATTTCCTTTATAATATCTTGTATCACAATACGTATTATCATAGTGATAACAACTCTTTCTTTTGTCCTCATTGTTGCTAACGCTCGGTGTTTCCTTTGATTGCAAATTAATTGATTCAATTATCTTAGTTGCTATCAACTCATTGCTAACGTTTCGATTCCTGTATTGATTTAATACTTTTTCAGCTAAATCAATTAATTTTTTCTTTTCTATTTCCATTTCATTTTTTTTTATTATCACTCATATTTTTTACATTTTATAATAGTGACCATTAATATATTGGATAGCGTTTTTTTTGCTTAACCTTCATTTCTTCCAATTTATTTAATCCATTGGCTATTGCTTTTGCGTTTTGCTCTGCATCTTTGTATGGATGGCAATAGTCATAACCACCTTGCGTTGTAAAAAATAGAATATCTGACTTTATAACCGTTCTATTTATGTGAGCTTCGCCTTCGACAACTACCTGAAAATTTCCATCAGTTGTGTTCTGCATGATTTTTTCTACAATGTAATTTTTCATTTTTATCTATATAATTTTTACAATCAATTAATAAATCAAATTCTGTTATAAATGTAAATGCTGATTCACTTGTTTTTCCTCCACGTTTTAATATTTGCCATTTCTTAAATGTTTTTTTATCTTTTCCAAAACCTTTATATTGAGTTTGGTTATCTAAATAATATCCTTTATATTTTATCAATATTTTTCTAATTTTATTATTTTAAATTTTTCGTCAAATTCATCAAGAATTATTGTATAGTCTGGATTATTTATTCCTGCGCAAATATGTTCCAGATATTTTTCTCGTTTTGCCTTATGCTTAGGTATTTCGTGCCATACTCCAACTTTATAATTACAAAAAAAAGAATAATTTACAAGTTCATGACACTTTAATATTTTGGCTACATAAGGAGAAATAATTTCTATAGGTACATTAAGTTTCTTACAGATATAAATCATAGTTTTTTTCTTAATTGTTTTAGCAATATAAGATTTTTCATATTCTGTTAATTCGTATTTTTTCCTTTTAGCCATTGAAATTTCCTTTTCCAGATAAGATTATGCTTTTTGCAACTGAAACTCCAATTCCAGAACCAGCGCCAAGAACAATTATTTTTGGTTTGTCTTTATAACCAACCATAATTGAAGGGGGCATTGGAATTTTTTCATTTATTGGTTTCCACAAATGAAGAACGTTTTCATGATTATTTACATATTGACTTTCTGGCGGGTGATATTGGACCACACAATCTTCTTTATCCCAGAATAAATCTTTGATTTTACACATTTCTTCCCAGACCGGTGTTTCTGTTTTGCCATCTTCAATTATATGTAATGATACATGCTCCCAGCCAGACCCATCAGAAGCAATTACAATAGCATTAATATCTTCTGATATTGGTATTTTGAAGGCTCCATTATTGCCAAAATTATTGTCACTTTTTAAGAGACCTGTTTTGATTCTGTATTGATTTGGTACGTGAAACATTTTATATTTATTTAATCATTTTTATTCTACCAGAAATAATAAAATCTATTATTAATGAATAATCGAAATAAGTATTTGTATGTAAGAATTTTATATCAAGTTTATTTCCCTTAAAATATGCCCTACCATTATATAGAAAAGACTTTCTTAACAAGAAGTAAGATATTTCGCCTCTGTAAAATTGCTTTCTGGTTGGATATTTAGATAATAGCTTTTTTAGATCAGTAGTATCTTTATATTTTTCGGCCCATTTTAAAAAATGTTTTTTTTCATATTCTGTTAAATCAAAATATTGTTCCGTGAAAAACATAATATCTCTTTTATGTTTTTTATCTAAAAAACTGAACAAACTATCATAAAATTCAATAATCTGTTTTTTAGTTTTGTACTTTGTGCAACCTTTTCTTTTAAAAATCATAACTTTCCTTTTATTAAATTAATAGCTCTAATTACGTAATCATTCATTTCTATATGACTTCTCATGCTGGAAGGGTGAGCCAATTTGATGATTTTATTAAATAATTTTGTTGATATAAAATATTCATGAACTTCAGCTCCCAGAAGTACAATTATATCATTCATGAAATCATATTGGATTCTATTATGCCAGTCAAATGCTAATTCAACTTTTTGTTGATAATTTTTTGGATAATAATCAATATTGTATAAATTGGTTTTTAAACATTCTACTGGGGCCAGATCAGAACTATTAATTATTTTATCAATTAATTTTCCGGACCTTGTGCTACTGCAAAGAGGCGCTTTATTTGGTTTATTGTGCATGCCAACAAAAATTATCATAATATAAAATTTATTGATTCATTAATTCTTCAAAATCAAAATGATTATCAATTGCATCCAGAGGTCCAATTAATTCATCAGAAAAACCTGAAAATTTATTTTCCATAAATGTAAAAACATGGCTGGGAACTTTTATTTTACCTGATAAAAATTGTTTTGCCCTTTCAGTGATCTTCCAGTAACCAGAAGTCTTTTTGGTAGTGTCTTCTTCATCTTTACCCATTGCCTCAATAAATCTGTAGTGTTTGAGTATGCAATAATCAAGACCAACACTCCTTCCGGCTCCGGCTACTTGAAGAATTTCCTTCACATGAAAATAGATATCATTAGGTTTTCTTCGATCAAGCTTATTGAGGGCAATCAGAAATAACATCATTGTTGAATTCAATTTCCGCTTATAAACTTTAATTTTGGCTTTACAGCACGGACAAATGACCCCTTCTTTTTTGTGTTCATGGACCCAAGTTTGCGCTTCTGATAGCATTGTCATTAAATTAGGTCTCATTTTAAGCATTGATTTATTTTCGCTCATTTTGTGTTAATTTTAAGTTATAAATTGCTTCTTTTTTACTTGAATATAAATTGCTTTCCGGAAATATTATTTGATATTCAGGAAGTTCAGGTGTGTTTTTTGTTCTTAATTTAAACCAGACATTATTTGCATTAAAATACAAGAAATTACCATAGGTAGAATCAATATCAACAATTGTCTGTTTTCCGTCAATTTTAATGGTATTCTGGCTCCATGTACGGCCACGACCAGAGGAAAATGAAGGCTTATAGGTCTTAATTGCCTTCACTTTCACTATCTGATTATTATGAATTAAATGAAATATCATTCTGAATGATTTAAGTTGTCAATAATTGATCTGATTTTTAGTTTGTCAGAATTTTCTTGTTTCATAATTTCTTCGAAAGAATAAAGGTCAATAATATTTTCTATATTACTGGTAACAATTCGTTCCATTATCTGAGGTTTCAAAGCGTCAACCTCCCAGCTTATATTTCCATGATTTTTAATATATTCTTTGGCTCTGGGGTCAGTAATTTTTGCAGGGTTCGGTGGAGGGTTATATTCTTTGATTTGCGACATTGTAAGACCAATGGGTAATACTTTTACCATTTCTTTACAATAAGCCCGTGTAATGTCAAAATTAGCGCCTTTCATGATAAATGTACCATCATTTTCTGAATTATAACAGCTTTTATCATTATAATATTTATCAAAAAATGATTCTTTTCCTTCAAGTTCTAAAGAATCATCTTTATTTAAAGCTTGGTCAATTAATGAATTTTTGCCGGTTCCTTCGGTTAAAAACCTGTACATGCGATCTTCAATATCACGTACCATATCAAGACCGGAAGGGTCATGGTCACCAAAATAAAGAATGTATACTTTTTTGCTTTCTTCAAGGTAATTTATAAATCTTCTGTAGGCTGAATAAATTGCGGATGAAGAAATATAGCCTTTATTAACAACCAGCCTTATGTGATATTTTCTGGTAACACGTTTAAGTATGTTTGAAATTGCGTCCTTCTCAGTCCATACTTCAATGACCATTTCCTGATTTTTCATTCGGTCCAGCTTATATTGATCAACAGCATCATTTAAAGCATGCTCAATATTATGATTGCAGTAATCAATATG
>JBAYGQ010000315.1:0-4210 GCA_041666585.1 Bacteroidota bacterium | reverse complement strand
TCCCGAGAGAGTCTCCGACAAGCAGAACATCAACTCCCGATTCGTCTAATATTTTTGAAACAAGGGCATCGTATGCCGTAAGGCAAACGATTTTTGTTCCTGATTCTTTCATTTCCTGAAGACGCAAAGTAGTAACCTTGCGCGGGTCAACTTTTGAGCTTCCTGCGTAATCCATTTGAATTCTTTCAATAAAGTTATCTTGCATTTTTTATTCCCCGGGACAGCATTACAATTGCTTTGTCCAATCTATTTTGTCGTGTTTCAGGCTTTTTAGCATCTTCTAACCATTGCACGTATTCTCTTTTGTGAGTAAAAGCGAACTTTTCAAAATTTGCTTTAGCATCCGGATTCTTATCCAAAGCTTTAGCAAAGTATTCAGGAACTTCTACAGTTCTTATTTCAGTATCACGTTCTAAAACGATTTTTACTGTATCGCCGACATCTTTTCCGATTACGGCACGCTGAGCCTTATTCATTACAAACAAGTGGGGACCGTTCGGACCGGACATAGGAAAAATTGAACTTCTGAATGTATGCTTGCCTACGGTAATTTTAACAGGGACTCTTGCTCTTGTACCGAAACATTCTTTTACATCTAACGGTACATCAAAGCCCACACCGTTACCCTTAACAACCAGTTCTACCTCAAATTTATATTTTTTCTCCATTATCTTCTCTTAATTATTAATTATTTGACACCCAAATTTCCCAATACAAAACGCCATTCAAGTTCAATATTGTTTACCTGCTGTTCAATGGACTGTCCGCTTCCGTGTCCGCTTTCGAAATCAACAAAAAGCAGAATAGGATTAGTCTGACCTTCATTGTTTTGCAGGGCAGCTACGAATTTCTTTGCGTGCAAGGGGTCAACACGTGCATCGTTTTCACCTGCTTTAATTAGAGCTGTAGGATAATTGAATCCCGGTTTTATATTATGATAGGGAGAGTATTTTAAAATGTTCAGAAAATCTTCTTTTTTGTCGGGGTCTCCGTATTCAGGAATCCAATATCTTGCAATCAAAAATTTATGGTAACGGAGCATATCGAGTAAAGGCACTGCACACACTACCGCTTTGAATAAGTCGGGACGCTGAACCATCACCGCTCCTGTAAGCAAACCGCCGTTGCTTCCTCCTTTTATTACAAGTTTATCTGTATTAGTATATTTTTCATTTATCAGAAATTCTGCGGCTGAGATGAAATCATCGAATGTATTTTGTTTTTTGAAAAGCATACCGTCGTTATGCCACTTTTCTCCATATTCATTTCCGCCCCGAATACATGCTATTGCATAAACACCGCCCCGATTGATAAAAGATGCGGTTGTTCCGATGAATCCGGGAGCCATACTAATATTGAAACCGCCGTAACCGTAAAGTATTGTCGGATTAGTTCCGTCAAGTTTAACACCCTTTTTATAAACAAGAAACATCGGAATTTTCGTACTGTCTTTTGATAAATAATAAACAAGTTTGGATTCAATATCTTTGGTATCAACGGGAGGTTTATCCTGATAAACAAACTTCCATTCTAAGGTTTTGCCTTCAAGTTTATATAGCAGGGAAGGAGTTGTGAAGCTGTTTATAGATACATATACTGAATTTGATTCTTTGTGATAGCTCATTCCGCCTACGTCTCCGAATACAGGCAGAGGAATCTCCCTGATAAAATTTCCGTTGCTATCGTAAGCCGCAAGTGTTGATATAAGCTCTTTTTTCTCCTGAATAATTACGTAGTCGGAAGTAATTACAAATCCCTCCAGAACCGATTTTTTCTCGGGATAAAATACTTTTGACTTATCGAATTCAGGTTTATCAAGAGATGCTACAAGAATTTTAAAATTAGGAGCTTCAAAGTTTGTCATATAATAAATTTTGCCGTTTTTCAAATGTACATCGGCTTTATATTTTTTACTTGAGTATATAATTTTAAAATCTTCTGTTGAACCGATTTTTTTAATTTTAACTGTATTTGAATAAAAATCACCTTCTGAAATTAAGGTATAGTCTTCATTTTCGTCATCCCAAATTGAAACTTCATCTTTGGCATCTTTTGGGGCAATCAGGAAAACATCGTTTTTCGGGTTGTCTCCGATTGTGTGCAGAACTGTTTTGACGGGTATTTGTTTTTCAATCATTTCACGGGAACGAACGTAAAAGTATGCGTGCTTTTCGTCTTTTGTCCAACTCCAACCTGTGCCGTTCGGTACAATTTCACCTAATTGTTTTCCTTTTTTTGTATCAATGATTCTATATTCGTTAATTTCGTTACCTTTATTTTGCATTGCAATAGCCGCTTTGTTACCGTCACGTGTAAGAGATACTTCAGAAATTGCAGACTTGCCTGTCGGATCGTAAACTGACGGATCAAAAATTAAAATCTCCTTGTTTTTGATTCTGGTATAAAATTTATATTGCAAATCTCCTTTCTTTTTTGCGTAGAAAAATTCACGATTGCCTTTAAAAAACGGTGACCCGATTATGTCTCTGTCTAAATAGTCTCTTATTTCATTTTTTAGTCCGGTGACTTCAGGATATGTTTTATTGATGAAATCAAGAGTGAAAGAATGCTGTTTTTTTGACCATTCTATTACATCCGGATTACTTTTATCTTCCAGCCACCTGTAATTATCAGTATAATTGAAACCGTTTGAATTTTCATTAAACGGCTTTTTGGGAGTGGCAGGAGGATTAAATTTTTCCTGTGCAAATAATGTAAGTAACATTCCTAAAAAACAAAAACCAAAAACAAATGCAAAAAATTTCATAAATTAACCCATGCTAAAATTGTACGAAAAAGAAATTTAAAAATAAATGAATATTTTTGATTAAAATAGAAAAATATTTTTGAGTTTTTTATGCTGGAATCAATTATTAATTATTTGTCTAATATGCCTTGGGGTTGGGTGCTGTTTTTTGCATTTCTGATTCCTTTGATAGAAAATCTGTTTCCTCCTGCACCCTGCGATTCACTTTTAGTATTTATCGGTACTCTGGTTGGGATTAATGTAGTCGGTTTTATACCGGTGTTATTGGCGGCAACACTCGGTTCAACAGCGGGTTTTTTAATTATGTTTTTCGTTGGAAGGTATTTTGGTGTAAGGGTAGTAAACTCACGCAAAATAAAATTTATTACACCTGAATCTTTGAAAAAACCAAGAGCTTGGCTGAATAAATACGGTTATTTCCTTATTATCGCAAACCGTTTTTTAACCGGTACGCGTGCTGTTATTTCTTTTTTAGCAGGATTATCAAATTTGCGGTTTTCGATTACTTCTATTTTATCTGCTTTATCCGCCTTAATATGGAATTGTATTTTAATCTATGCAGGGGTATTGCTGGGGAACAACTGGCGGGTTGCAGACTATTATTTGAATCTTTATGGAAGAATCATTACCCCGATAGTAATAATAATTATCATTGTTCTTGTTTTTTTATGGTTAAATAACAGACGTAAAGAAAAAGTGAAGGAAGTCGAAATTACTATTGAAGCTGATGAATAAACTTAATTAATTTGAAAATGTGATATGAAGATATGAACTAATAATAAATTATTTTCTAATACGTTGAATTTATTTAAATAAAAACAATTTCTAATTAAACTCAGGTTCGATGCGAAAAATAGTAGTAATTCCGACATACAATGAATGCGAGAATGCAAGAAATATTATAACTGCGATTTTGGAAGTACAGCCCGATATGCACGTTTTGATAGTTGACGATAATTCCCCTGACGGAACTGCCGGAATAGTAAGAGAAATGCAAGTTGAAGATGAAAGAGTACATCTGATAGTACGCGAAGGAAAAATGGGACTTGGGACTGCTTATTGCAAGGGATTTCAGTGGGCATTAGATAACGGTTATGATGTTATTATGGAAATGGATGCTGATTTTTCGCACAATCCTGAAGAGATTCCAAATTTTTTAAAAGAAATTGAAAATAACGACCTTGTTATAGGTTCAAGATATATCAGCGGCGTAAATGTTGTCAACTGGCCTCTGAGCAGATTAATGCTCAGCTACGGTGCAAACTTTTATACAAGAATTATTACAGGTATGCCAATTTGGGATGCAACAGGCGGATTCAAATGTTTCCGAGCTGAAGCTCTACGCAAGATAAACCTCTCATCAATTAAATCAAATGGATACGGCTTCCAGATAGAAATGAATTACAGACTATGGAAAAGAAAAATCAGAATAAAAGAAATTCC
>JBAYGQ010000314.1:0-4213 GCA_041666585.1 Bacteroidota bacterium | reverse complement strand
GCGACGCTCCGGCTGAAACTCATCTCGGTGACCAAGGGGGTATCTGGTTCGATTTGGACGGCGACGGCTGGCAGGATATTGCAATAGGGCAGATGGGCTATCCCACAGCGAATACAAAAGGGCAGGAGAGGCTCTATATCCTTAAGCAAAATTCCGAACATTATTTCGATGATGTTTCCAAAGCTGTCGGTATCTATTATACTATGAAAGAAGCACACTCTGTGCAACCCGGCGACTTCGACCTTGACGGAGACCAGGACTTGTTTTTCAGCCGTCAGGTTCGCGATACTACTTACAGAGATACAATCATTAACGGTCAAACGCAAAAAGTTCCCGTCCTAAAAAATTATATGAGAATCTTTTTGCTCAGAAATGACATCGGTAACAAGAATAACTGGGTTTCAGTTAAATTAGACCCTCCGCAGGGAAGCAACAAAAGCGGCTTGGGTAGCAGAATTACAGTGTGTGCGGACTCAATGAAATTTATAAGCGAAATTCAAACAGGATACGGACATTTTGCAGGGGAACAGCCATTTATCAAAAACATAGGAATAGGCAAGCTCAATCGTATTGATTCTATTGTCGTCCGCTGGCAGGTAAAAGGTTTCCCGACTTCTGTTATTTACAATCCCGCACTTAATATGATTCTTGGTATTAACGGCAATTCCCAACTTTCCTATGTTAAACCATGGACTGACAAAAAGCCTGTAATTTCTTTCTCCAAACCTGCTCTCAGATTCGACACAATCAGCATCGGAAATAATCAGGAACAATCTTTCGATGTCAAAAATCTCGGAGATACTACTCTGGTTGTTAGCGACATGACTTTGGACTCGTCGGCTTCTACGGTATATTCTATTCTCGGTAAGCAGGTGCCTTTCAGTCTTGCGCCTGATGAAACCAAAAATATAAATATCAAATTCACTCCTTTAGTGCGAGCCGATTATCACAAAACAATCAGGTTTTCTTCCAATGCACAAAATGCACCGGAACGCAATTACGATTTGATTGGTTCCGGTTATGCACCTGCACCTGTAATTATTGCAGATTCAATATCGCTTACATTCAATCCGGCATGGGTTGATACGCTCAGACAGCGAAGTTTCCAAGTAAATAATCCGGGAGAAGAGGCTCTTGTATTATCTGATTTCAGTTTCGAATCCGACAGCATGAATGTGTTTTCTATTGACAAATCATCTCTGCCCATAACTATTCAACCTAAGTCATCGCAAACTCTGACCGTAAGTTTCAAGCCTGTGAAATTGGGTGTTTCCAATGCTAATCTTTTAATTACATCGAATGCTTATAACGGTGCAAGCCTGAAAGTAAAACTTTCGGGAACCTGCGACGGACCTGCTCCTTCGATATACTCTAATACTTTAGTTATGTTCGGAACAGTACCGATAAATTTATTTAAAGAAAAAATTATCTGGATATTAAATAACGGAAATGCCGACCTGCATATTTCGGGTATTACAGTCGAAGACGACACAGCGGGTGTTTACACAATCAGCGACCTGCAGTATCCTTATTCTGTGCATCCTGATGATACTTTGTTCGTTACAGTGCGATTTACACCTAAGCAGACAATCAGCTACAACAAAACATTAATAATCAGTTCCGATGCATTCTCAAGTCCGACAAGAAAAGTAAATCTTAAAGGAACGGGAGACCCTGCTGTATCTGTAGCCGAAGCAACAAAACTGTTGCTATTCACAATGAAAGTTCAGCCCAATCCCGCAGAAACAAATGCAAAGCTTATATTCGAACTGAACGGGGGAGAGCCGCAGTCTGTTCATCTGGAGCTGTACAGCACAGCAGGAATTAAAATCCGCGATATTGCAAATGAATCCATAAATCCCGGCTCCTACTCAAGCGAGCTGAACACATCAGCACTCCCTGCCGGAGTTTATTACATCTCAGCAAAAGTAGGACAATATCTCTATCACACAAAATTAATTTTATTGAAATAAGAAATAGCTAAATACAAAGAAGTCATTCCCGCGCAAGCGGGAATCCATCTTAGTAATAAAAAAAATTCTCCTTCTAAACTAGAAGGATAAATAGGTTTATTTCTTAATTCTTCACGCATCGCACAGAAAACCCGCTCGCTTTGCTGACACAGAGCCGACCAGTGAAATTATACTCACTCACCACGCTTCTGTCCCATGCATTATGAATGTCGCAATCAGTTGAAGTCCACCAGCGAGCGTCATATTTAATATTGATAAATGTACCTTTTGAATCTCTGAATCCTCCGGGCAGGGCGGAAAAACCGCTTTGATTTGTGGCTAAGGTATTCGGTTTTGACCAGTGTTTGTAACCTTTTTCTTTTAATTTACCTCCGGCGCATATCCCTCCCAGAAACTCGGTCAGCTCCGTCCATTCGGCATCGGACGGTATGTGTGAGCCTTCGGGAGCCAAGCCCCGAGGGTCGTTCACTGCATACCAATTATAAAGCTTACCGTATATCTTAACATTATTTGAGTCATTTTTGTTATAGCACCATGCACCTGTTTTCAGATTTGCCCATTCTTGTTCATTTTTAACCTGCGGTATAGTGTCTCCGTTCCGGTAGCATACAACATCCAAATTTTTAGACATCCACACCTGCAAGCCGATTTTCACAAAGTCGCTAATCCTTGCCTTTGGCTCTTTACCAAAATCAGAATTAAAGACTATCAGTAAAATAACAGCAAACGCTACAACAACTTTTTTCATAATTAACTTCTAAAAATTTCCCCTCTTAATTTAAAAGAGGAAAAATGAGTGGCTATTATTTTGAATTAGTTTTATTTAAAATACTAACATCTTCAAACTTTGTACTAAATTCAATTGTTATAAAATATCTTTTATTTTTATGGTCGAAACCTTTTACGATTAAATTATTTAAATTACCAACAACCCGCAAAGCTTCTTCATTGAATCCATGCCCGTTTCCTTCTTCAACTTTAGCATTTTCAGCACAACCGTTGTTGTTTATCCCGAATGAAACAATTACTTTTCCCTTAATATTTGCTTTTTTCGCTTTGTCGGGGTAATGAATATTTTTTGTTATCTGTTCATAATGGTCATCAGTGAAGAAAGAAGGTTTTGTTTCATCTTTTCTAACACATGGATTGTCTATTGTAAATAACTCTTTCTTTTTTGTATTAAAATGCCCCATTGAATAACTTGCACTATACATCTTCCAGAGATTTTCATCTCCGAAATCTAAAGTTAAAAGCAATTTTTCTTTAACAGGTTTATTATTCGACATCGCAGTTTTCCATTTGATTTTTTTTGAAATCAAATTTATAACTCTGAATGCTTCCTCATCCAGCCCAAATCCCGGTGATTTTTGAGTCCATAGACCACCTGTAATTTTCCCGTTATGATATTTAAAATCAGACATCGTACCATCGGGATTCACAGAGTATGCAATGATAATTTGTGCGGCAATATTATTGGCTTTAGCTTCCAACGGCATCTTCTGTATAGATTGAACAAGCTCATAAAAGCTTTTCCAACCCATTTCAGGTTCGGCACGAGAATCATAAATAATAGTATCTCTACTATCTAAAGAATCAATTTGGTATTTGCTACCTGCAGTTTTAATATCTTCTGAGTTTTTACATGCAAATAAAAATATACTGAGAGTGAGGGGAACCAGAATTAAAACATACTTCCATAATCTGAATAACTTCGATTTAGGTTTTTTTAACATTTGCAGTCTCCTAAGTATAGTTCTTGAATTAAAACTATTTACTAAATCTGCAAACTGTGCACCGATTGTTTGATTCAGTAAAACATTTATATAATTATCCGGATTTTTCTTAATCGAAATGGTTGTACTGTCTGCAATAAATTCGTGAATTTCTTTTAAATCTTTTTCAAACAAATATATGAAAGGGTTGAACCATTGAATAATTCTAACTAATTCAAATATCAACAAATCAATACTGTGCCCTTCGTTTAAGTGGACATTCTCATGAGTAAAAATATAATTTATCTCACCGTTTATATAAGAAGTATCAGTTATAAAAATCATTCCGAAAAATGAAAACGAACCGATTTTATCAGGTACGATATAGCATTTGATATTATTAAAAAGTATTGTTTTGCAATTTCTTTTCAGTCTGAATATTCTTATAATTTGTGTTATGTTCAATCCAATCTTTATAAACATACCTATTATAAAAAGCCAACTTGCTAATTCAAAATAATTAATGCT
>JBAYGQ010000313.1:0-4216 GCA_041666585.1 Bacteroidota bacterium | reverse complement strand
TAGGAAACATCAATTCAACACGCCTGTGCAAATTTCTCGTCATCCAGTCGGCAGAAGAAAGGTAGTACTCACCCTTGCCCCCGCAGTTGAAGTAAAAGAATCTGCTGTGCTCAAGAAATCTGCCCAATATACTTTTCACCTCGATGTTTTCGCTTATACCGGGAATTCCGGGACGCAGACAGCATATCCCGCGAACCAAGAGTTTAATCTGCACTCCCTTTCTCGATGCTTTGTAAAGTTCCTGAATAATTTCATCGTGAGCAAGAGAATTCATTTTGGCGATAATCAAACCCGGTTTTTCGGGAGTATGTAATTCCGATTCTCTTTTTATATATTCAATCAAAACACGTCTGAGATTAATCGGAGCAAGAACAAATTTTTTCCAGTCCTTGTGATACGAGTATCCGGTCAGATAATTAAACAAATGTATTGCATCAATGCCGTAATCTTCATTTGAGGTGAAAAAGCCAATATCAGTATAAAGTCTCGAAGTTGTATAGTTATAATTTCCAGTTGCCAAATGAAGATAAGATTTCAATTTATTACCTTCTTTACGAACTATTGAAAGAATTTTACAATGTGTTTTTAAACCGATTACACCATAAATAACATGCGCCCCGCATTGTTCGAGTTCTTTTGCCCAAATAATATTGTTTTCTTCGTCAAAACGGGCTTTAAGTTCGACAAAAGCGGTAACGTCTTTACCGTTTTCTGCGGCTCGCTTCAATGCTTCTACAACCGGAGAATTCATCCCAGTTCTATACAAAGTAATTTTAATTGCAAGAACTGCAGGGTCTGTACTTGCTTCATTTAATAATTTCATAACACTGGTCGAAAAAGAATCATAAGGATGAAAAACTAAATAATCTTTCTTTTTCAGAGCATCAAAAATAGAAATACCTGAAACTACAAATTCCGGAATTTGTTTGGACTGAAATGGTTCATCCTTCAACTTTCGTTTAGGTAATTTCATTAACTGCATAAAATCAGGCATATTTAAGGGGCGGTTCAAAACATATACATCATCGGTTTCAATTTCAAGAGACCGCATTAATAGCTTAACTAAATACTCAGGCATATTTGAGCTTACTTCGAGTCGAACGGCTGCTCTTTCTTTTTTCCGATGTTTAATCTGTTCTGCAATCTCAATCAATAAATCTTCCGCTTCATCTTCAGAGATTTCGATATCAGCATCTCTTGTAACTCTGAAAGTATTTGATGTTTCAACCGAAAAGCCCGGAAACAAAATATTAGCGTGCATTTTTACAATTTGCTCCAATAAAACAAAATGCTCTCCTCCGCTCCTTCCTATACCGACTAATCTGGGCAAAACAGGAGGTAACTGCACAAATGCTATTTTCTTATAAGTATTCTTTTTGTAATTATCGAACAAAACAAAAGCAATATTAAGTCCCCTGTTTATTAATCTCGGAAACGGATGTGCAGGGTCTAAACTTAATGGAGTCAAAATAGGAAGAACGCAATCAAGAAAATACTTCCTTAAATTTAATTTTTCTTCATCGGTTAAATCTTCAATAAAATGGATTACTACCCCTGATTCAGCCAAAGCCGGCAGAATATCTTCAATTAATATTTTTTCCTGTTTTTCGTATAAAGGTAATAATTCTTTTCTTATCATTTTAAGTTGTTCCTGAGGGGACATATCATCAAAAGAATGTTCATTAATACCCGCCGCAACCTGAGTTTTCAATCCGGCAACACGAATCATGAAAAATTCATCGAGGTTAGAACTGAGAATTGATATGAATTTCAATCTCTCAAGAAGTGGATGTTTTTTATCTTCAGCTTCAGTTAATACTCTTTTCTGAAATTCTAATAGACTCAGTTCTCTATTAATAAAATACTGAGGGTCGGATAAATCCACATAATTTTCATCAATTTTAATTAAAGCCATTTATATCCTCTATCCATCATTTGCTTTGAAATATCTCTTTAAAAAACAATAGAATCTATTTGTACATTTTACCATTTAATTTTATTAACATTAAAATAATGAGCAACAAGATTTATGCCAAAATAAAGAAATTAAGGAAAAAGAACTGCTTTATTTAGAAGGTAAGTTTTGTAGCTCTCAGCATACGTCTGATAAACTCTTTCTCAGGGTCGGGCAAGGGATTAGACCTTAGGTTTAATAGCTTCAGATTGCCCATGTATTCAAGATTTGAAGGCATTTTAGTAATGTTGTTATTATTCAATAAAAGCAATTGCAGATTCCACAATCTTGTAATTTCAATAGGCAGATACTCGATTTTATTGTTTTCAAGGTTTAGTGTATGCAATTCTTTCAGATTAGCAATTCCGGGAGAAATTTTTCGGATATTATTAAAAGATGCGTTTAAAGAAGTAAGATTGAGCAAACTGTAAATCTCAAAAGGCAGTTCTTCAAACTTATTATCACTTACATCAAGACTTTCAAGATTATATAATTTACTGATACCCGAAGGCAGGTATTTCAGGTTGTTTGCTCTTAAATTCAAAATTCTCAGACTTGCGATATTAGAGATTTCATCAGGAATTTTGGAAGTGTAATTATAGCTATAATCAAGATTGTATAGCTTTGGTAAATTCCCAAAACGTTTAGGCAGTGAAATGGATTTGTTGGCATCCAAATTCAGATAAGTCAATTCTGTGAGATAAGTGATTTCATTAGGTAAATTTTTAAAATCATTAAATCCCAAATCTAATGATTGAAGGTTTTTTAAATATCCGATTTCTTTAGGCAGAGATTTCAATCGGTTTGAATTCAAATTAATCACTTTTACCGAAAATAATCTTGAAATCTGCTTTGGAACAAGTGTAATCTTATTTTTAGCGAGAATAATTACTTCCAGATTTTTCATTTGGGTGAGTTCAAGCGGAATCTCGCGAAAACTATTTGAGCTAAAATGGAAAGCCTTCAGACTTTGCAAATCGCTGAAATTGGTAGGTAAGGAAGAAATTTTATTTACTGAAGCCTTGATTGTGTGCAGTTTCTTAAGGTTGCTTAATTCCCGCGGAATTTGAGTTATCTCATTTTTACTTATATCAAGAATTTCCAGATTTTCTAATAAAGCCACTTCTTTTGGAAGCTTAGTTAAACGATTACCGGATAAATTCAGATATTTTAAATTTTTTAAAAATTGTATTTCTTTAGGAAGTATAGAAATTTTATTTTCGCTTAGGTCTAAAGCTTCAAGATTTTCAAATTCTTTAATTCTAGGAGAAAGAAAAGTTAAATTTGTTTTTGAAAGATACAACCGGTATATCATAGGTGCATTTTTCAGAGCCTCTTCGATAGATTTATAACCACGTGTATTTACAGGCATCGGACGAGACTTTGCCTGCTTTACAAATTCAAATTTGTTTGTAGCTAAAACTGTTTCATAATTTGCAATAATGGAAATTACAATGATAAAACATAATATATTTCTGGAACTATTAATTATTGTTCTCAAAATTATACATAATCACATTTTTACAAAACTTTAACAAGACTTATTCAGTCTTTCAAATTTCAAAAAGAAACATATTTCATTTTTTTTTACAACAAAATATATAGAGGATTAAAGTTAAGAGTTATTGTATTAATCGGAACAAAATAAGAGATAATAAAAAAAATCCTCCGATTTTTCGAAGGATTTAAAAATAGAAAACTTAATGAAAATCAAAAATGAAATATTCAGGTTTTAGTAACCTCTTGCTAATTTTCTCTTGTCAACATTAAAATGTTTTTCAGCCATTTTAGCAAGTCTGACAAAAGGTAAACCTAATAACAGATAAATAACAGCAACTAAAATACCTATTCCGATGTAATCGAAATAAGTTCCTGCAAGCTGGTTGTAAACCTTGGTCAATTCAACCATCGTAATAACCGAAACAAGTGAAGAATCCTTTAATAAAGCTATAAAATCATTTGTCATCGGCGGAATAACAAGACGAATAGCCTGTGGTAGAATAACATGCCTTAGAGCCTGATTACGTGTCATACCGAGTGAAATAGCCGCCTCCATCTGTCCACGCGGCACAGAATACAAACCTGCACGGTAGTTTTCAGCTTCGCATGCCGCATAATTCAATCCCAATCCGGTTATAGCCGCTAAAAAAGGTGAAATTTTAATTCCGATTGTAGGTAATGCATAAAAAATAAAGAACAATTGGATTAATAAAGGTGTACCTCTAATGCCCTCTATAAACATAACTGCAAAAGTAGAAAACG
>JBAYGQ010000312.1:0-4242 GCA_041666585.1 Bacteroidota bacterium | reverse complement strand
CATGATGATAATAATTTAGCTGCATTAGTTCCACAAAAGTTTTGTAATAAAAATATTAAGGTTAGTGATGATAAATCTGAACCAATAATTTTTCTTACTACCAAAGTTCCACCTACACCATCTTATAAAGTTGGTCGTACAAGTGTTCTTTTTTCATCATTAATAGCTACTTTTGAAAGAATATTTGATAATAATCCAGATGGAAAGACACAATTAAATATTGAAGCAAAAGATTTTGATTTAGCTTTGAACAAGACAAATTTATGGTGTACAACAATCGAAGAACGATTCCAACTAGAAACATTTAAAAAAGCATCCGAAGAAACAAACCTAAATTTCAGAGAACTTTATGAAAAGGCTTTGCAAGATGAACCACAAGGTGACTTTACAATTTTTTATAATGGATTATATAAAGAATTTGACTCATGGAAAAAATCTCTCGATCCTGAAACATTAGGGACAATAAAAGTAAGTAATAGTGGACTTTACCCTCCTGAAAAATTTCAATTATGGAGAGGTTGGTCTCCGGTTGAAGGTTATATTTCTTTAAAGGAAGAAAATCAAAAATCAATAACTGGTCTAATAAGAGTGATTAAAAAATTTAAAAAGGATAAGCAAACAACACGCTCTTTAAGTTGTTTAGTAGTTGGTGAATCCGGTTGTGGTAAAAGTTTCCTTGTTGAGAGTCTGGCTAAACAACTAGGTATAGATTTCCTTGAATTTAATATTACCCAATTATCTAGTGTTGACGACTTATTGTCTTGTTTTGATTCAATTTCTTCAACTCAAACAAAAAATCCGGATAGACCCTTAATGGTTTTTTGGGATGAGATTGATGCAAAACTTAACGGCGAGGAAGTATATAGTTATTTTCTTAGTCCAATTTGGAACAAAACTTATCGACGAAGCGGTCAAATATTTCAACTTAGGCCATGTATATGGATTTTTGCAGGCTCAAAAGGTATATTAAATTTACTTAAAAGAAGCCCAAAAGATGAAAAAAATAATAAAGCAAGCGATTTTTTATCAAGAATTAATGGCCCAATTATTAATCTTCATGGTATTTATGATAAAGAGATAACAACTCCTGATATTGATGAAATGACAAAGCTAAATTTAGAAAAAATAAATATGGAAATAGGAAAAATGGAACAACTGTATATGGCGGTTTCGTTAGTAAAACATCGTTTTCCAAAAGTATCTTTAATATCAAAAAATGTTTTACATTTCTTTAAATTAATAGAACCTGCATATGATGTTCGGTCTTTAGAGTACATTCTAACGCAAATCACTAATATCAGTCATGTAAAATTAAGTTTTAACAACCTTCCTGAACCTGATTCAATTTCACAATGGGTAAAGAATGAAGCTACATTAAAGAACTTTTATAACAAGAAGATCAAATATGATGAAAAAGACGTTGATTATGTAAGGATTTATACTGAACCTCCAATAGGTTATTAATAAATCTTTAGTTTGGAAAAAGTTAAAACCAACTTTAAAGATTAAAAATTTATTGAGACTAAATTTTCAAAGTCATTTCTATGATTTTTCCAATTTTTATATAAAAAATATTTTTTTTCCATTCAAAAATTTTGTATATTTTACAATGTTTTCTATATTATTTACTATATTTCGTTTCAGCATGTTTACACATGTGTCAACATGCCAAAGAAGGATTTAATCGTTTTTAATAAAGTTTAATATTATGAAAATAGGAAATAAAATAAAACTCTTTATAAAGACTTGTTATGAGTCCCAAACCTTTTTTGCAAAATTAATATGTGTTGACAGAACATATTTAAACAGAATCATTAATGATAAAATAAGCCCCGGTTTAGATATATTATCAAAATTAAACTTATCAGGTATTTCTCTTGAATGGCTTTTAAATGGAAATGGCTCAATGTATTCAGCCAATGCAGTAGGTGAAAAACTAAGAAAAAAAGTGATTGAATCAAAAGGTTCGGCAGGGAATGATACAAATGACAGGGCGATAAGTTGGATAAGTGAGAATTTTGACAATCTTGAAAATTTCTGTAAAATTTATCATTTAGATTATGATAAAAGTTTTAATATTATTTATGAATTAGCAATGCCAGACTTAGAATATCTTGAAATATTAAATCAGGCAGGCTGTAATATTAATTGGTTGCATACCGGTCAGGGTTCTCGTTTTGAAACCAATCCGGCAGGTACAATTTTAATGTTGAGAAGTACAAGCTATCCATCATTTTTTAATCTTAAGAAATAGTACATTACTACTTTTAAAGGAGAAACATAAATGAAAATAATATATACTACCATACTTTTTTTAAGCTTCAACAGCCTGTTTTTATCGGCTAATTTTAAAGAGCAAGAAGTCTTAAATAACTTATCAATAAAACAGGGAAAAGAAAGGATAGATTACCTTAATCAAGTAGCAAAAGAGTTGAGAGAAGAAGATCCAAACAGTGCAAGAACCTATATAAATGAAGCTTTGCAATTAAGCAGAAAGCTGGCTTATTATCAGGGTGAAGGGCAAGCTTTGTTAAATCTCGGTGTAACTGAATCAGTGTTGGGAAATAATTCAGATGCAGAAAAAACATTCAATACAGCTTTACTACTTTACAAAAAAAACACTGATAAACAAGGAATAATCAGAGCAAATATCAGTTTAGGTCATATTCAAACTATACAAGGGAACTATAAGAATGCACTAATTAATCTTACTTTGGCTTTAAGAATGAGTAAAGAAAATAGTTTTGAAGAAGAAGTTGCACTGTCAAGCATGGGTCTTGGTCAACTTTATGAAATAATGAATGAACATAACAAAGCTATTGAGTATTTGAGCTACACTGTTAAAATAATGAAGAATTTAAATAATAAGAAAGATATAGTTAAATCACTAAACTCTATTGGTAATATTTATATTAATTTAAAAAAATATGACAAATCCTTGGCAACTTACTTTGATGCACTTGCATATATCGATACAATTGACAATAAAAGTTTGCTTGAAACAATTTATAATAATATTGGGTTAGTCTATTCTGAACAAGGGCAACATTATAATGCTGTAAATTACTTCCAAAAAAGTTTAATAATATCAAGTAAAATTCAAGACTCATCAAGTATTGCAGTTACATATCTTAATATTGGTAATGAATATTCAAAGGTATTTGAGAATGAAAAATCCATAGATTATTTAAACAAATCTATTGAAATATTCAAAATGATTGATACTCCTAATGATTTAGCTGATGCATATTTGGCAAGAGGGTGCTTTAATAAAAATAAAAATGCCTTTGTAATGGCTCAATCTGATTTATTAAAAGCTCTCGAAATATACAAAACTTTAGATTTGATGAATGATCAAAGAGATGCTTATTGTTTGCTGTCTGAATTATATATTCAAACAAACAAGGTTTCACAAGCTATTCAAGCCTTCAACAAGTATAAAAGTATCAATGAAAACCTAATAACGGCTGACAAATCTAAATCTTTAGAAATTACTAACGATAAAATCTCCGCCTTAATGGAAATTGAGAAGTTAGATTCGGCTCTGAATCTTGAAAAAGAGAAATTTAATAAATTATTAATTATAATATTATCAATACTTATTTTAACTGTAATGGTAAGTCTCATTTTCATTATCAGAAAAAGAATGATTAAAAAAGAATTACAATTAAACCTTTTTAAAGTAAATAGTGAAAACCTGCATGTATCGTTTGCTACGGTGGTCAAAGATAAAATGTATTTATTGGGAAATTCAATTCTTGAATCAAAAGATAGTGATAATTACAGATTACTAAAATCTTCTTATGATGATGTATCACACGTCATCACTGATGTTTTAGTTAAATATAAGATTGATTTTAATTCAAATTAATTAAAGGAACATTTATGGCAGAGTACCCGGAAAACTTTAGATATGAGACCTCAGACAGCACTCTTCATTGGGATGCTGTTACAGGTGCAGTTGAATATCAAATTGAATATACACAAGACCCTTTGCAAATTAGTTGGCAAATTGTTTATTCAGGTGGAATTGATACTTTTTGCAGTTTTGATCAAATATCCGGTACATATTCAGTAAAAGGTAAGACTCGGATTAAAGGGCCGTGGGGAATTTATAGCCCAAACGAAAATATAGACGTGCCATAAACGAAAATTCTAAATTCAGTGTTGGTTTGAAAAAAGTAAAGTCAGCCCTGGATCTGTTTTGGGAAAAAAATATTATTTGGATATATTGTTTTTATT
>JBAYGQ010000311.1:0-4252 GCA_041666585.1 Bacteroidota bacterium | reverse complement strand
GAAGATGCTTCATCGCTTGGGTGAAAGTATCTGACATAGCCGTATAACTTCGCGAATGCTCTTAGATTGCCGATTTCCTGACTTGAGCAATAGACATCATTTGTATAATAATTAATTGCAAAAATCAATAATAGAAGTGCGGAAAGTACAAGGAAAATTTTTCTTTTCATTTTGTAGAATCCTAAAATTTAATAAGTTTTTTTTTATATTTATCTTAAACGACAAAGTTTTTAAAACATATTAACTGGAAATCAGAAAAATTGTAAAACAAATTTAATTAAAAGGTCTCAATAAATGTTTTTTTTAAAAGTTTTTTTCGATTTTTTTTGTTGTGAGTATAATCTGTTTCACGGATTATACTTTTAAAATAGGGTTGTTTGAAAAGTAAATCAAATACTTCAATATTCGAAATTCCATTCTTTATTAATTTTAAAACCCTTTTCTTTCCATTACACACCATCCTGTTTATTTTCGTGCTGCCGTTCTTTGACTCTGCGTCCTCTGCGTCCTTTGCGAGAAAAAAAAGAGAAGTCCTCTCCCTCCGGGAGAGGATTTAGGTGAGGGTTCTCATACATCAAAAAAAACGCAAAAATCGGTGCAACCCGGTGCAACCCATTTTCACAAACTCTTTGAAAAAAACAATTTACAAAAAAAATACCAGTACCACTTTGTTACTCAGAAGTTCCCCATTTTTCAAAGGGGGATTCAGGGAGTTTCTCTTAAAAAAAAAGCAAATTTCGGTGCAACGCGGTGCAACCCATTTTCACAAGCTCTTTGAAAATAATAAATTACAAAACAAGTTCCAGTACCGGTTTTAGAACATAGAAGAGAGAAATAGAAAATAGAAATAAAGAAGATTCCTGACAAGCAGGAATGACAGCGTCTTTCTTCTCTTTAATTCAGCATTCAGAATTTCTTAAAATCCGTGAAATCCTTTAATCCGTTTAATCCGTGATTCAGAATTTCAGATTAAACCTTACCAAGTTTTTTGTGTCTAAAAATCAGGAAATTGTGGTAAATTGAAATAAGCGGTGAACAAATGTGAGCGCAATTGCATTGACATACGAAAACGACAGCCATATTATTAACGACTATTGTACGAATAAGAGCGAGCAAGCCGCTACGGCATTTGTGCGTAAATACCAGAGTTTCGTTTATTCGATTGCTATACGCTATTTACAATCGGAACTTGATGCAGAGGACATAGCACAGGAAGTTTTTATAAAAGCATTAAATAATCTGTATAAATTTCGCGGTGATAGTTCTTTAAAAACCTGGCTTTACAGAATCACAATGAATATGTGTGTTAATTATAAACGAAAGAAGAAAATCATTTCTTTTTTCAAGCACGATGAAATTGAAGATGTATTTGTATTGAAAAGTAATGATAGAAATCCGGAAGAAAAGTTTTTGGATTCTGAATTTGAAAATAAGTTCTTTAAAGCATTGAATCAGTTACCCGAAAAACAGCGGGAAACCTTTTCGCTAAGGTATTTTGACCAGCTTTCTTACGAGGAAATTTCGGTTATGCTGGGTACGACTGTCGGCGGATTGAAAGCAAATTATTTTCAGGCGGTAAAAAAATTAGCAGTATTAATGAAAGAAATTGACCTAAAAGGTGTATAAATGGAAACAAATAATAAAACAGAATTAACTTACGAAGAAATGCAGGAAAACCTGCCCGACTACGTATTCAACAGAATAGCTCCGGAAGATAAAGAATCTTTCGAATTGAATTTACCTAAATATCCCGATTTGCAAAAGGAAATAGATGAAATCAGGATTGCATTCGGAGGAGTGGACTCTGCGAAAATCAATAACCACAGTTCTTACAAAATCCGTAATTTATCAGTAAAAGTCAACAACCGGCTTGCTAAGGGAACTGTTTCAAAAAATGAGTATCGTTTTGTTAAGTATTTGTTACCGATAACAGCACTAATAATTATTACTTTGATAATATTTGTACCTAAAAATAATAATTGGTTTAATTCTGGCAATAGTCTTGGTAATGATACAGAGAATATGATATTCACTCCCACAGATGCCGCAAATGTTTTAAGAGAATCTGATAATCTTGTTGCTTTTGCCGAGACTGCAATCAATTCGACAACGCCGATGAATTCTGTCAGCGAGAAAAGTTTATCTTATAATACAAATGAATTAGATAATATGTGGGTAGATTATGTAGCCTCCGAATTTTTTAATAAAGTTCCGAAGAACAGCGTTTCGCTTATTCAATCTGCATTACCTGCAAATCACGACATATACAAAAATTTATCAAAATTAGACGAAAATGATTTTCAAAATATTATTAAGGAGTTGGAAAATGTTGACTTCAATTCGTAAAATCTGCTTAATTGCTTTGGCACTGACTCTTTGCACGGCTTTTATTTATGCTCAGCCTGCAGAAAAAGCCAAAGAGCGTATAGGAATGATGAAAAAAATGAAGCTTCTCGAAATTCTCAATCTCGATGAACAGCAGTCCGAAAAGTTTATCGCACAGTACTCTTCGTGGGAGAGAAAAATTGAAGAGCAGAGAGCTAACATTGACAAAGCTTCGGGTGATTTGAGAAAAAGTGTAAAGGATAATGCTTCTAATGATGAACTTGAAAAAAAATCCGGTGCTTTAATTGATGCACAATCCAAACTGCAGAACATCTACTTCGATAAACTTAAAGCTATGAAATCGCTTCTCAACACAAAAGAGTATGCAAAATATCTTGTTTTCGAGGACAGATTCCTGAAAGAGCTTCAGAAAATTCTGATTAAGCGTAGTATGTCCAAAGGCAAAGGCAATCAAGGACCCCGTTTTGATGACGACGAATAATTTGCAATAAAAATAAAAAAAAACAAAAGCCGTAGAAATACGGCTTTCGTTTAAAATTTATCTTTTATTATTTATCTAGGATGTTCTTATTTTTTATCCAAAAATTATTAATTAGTCTTTAGTAATTATTAATTATTCAACCGTTACACTTTTCGCCAGATTTCTCGGCTGGTCAACATTTTTTCCGAGACCGCATGCTATGTAATAAGCTAAGAGTTGTAACGGTACAACAGTCAATACAGGTGTTAGCATTGACAAGGTATTCGGAATAAAAATCACGTGATTAGCGTACTCGTCTTTTTTAGAAATAACTTTGTCACCTTCAGATGCAATAGCAATAACGTTGCCGCCTCTTGCTCGAACTTCTTTTATATTCGATAGTACCTTGTTATATATTTCATCCTGAATTGCAATGAACACAACAGGCATTTTTTCATCAATCAGTGCAATAGGTCCGTGTTTCATCTCAGCCGCAGGATAGCCCTCAGCGTGAATGTAAGAAATTTCCTTCAGTTTCAGTGCACCTTCCAGAGCAACAGGAAAGTTATAGCCTCTGCCGAGATAAAGAAAATTATGTGCTTTCGAATATTTTTTTGCTATAGTTTTAATTTGGTCTGAATTTTTGAGAATGGCTTCAATTTTCTCTGGGATTTTCAATATTTCATTCGCAATTCTTTTGCCTTCTTCCTGCGAGATATTACGCATTCTGCCCAGATATAAAGAGAGTAATATCAGTACCGCAACCTGAGAAGTAAAGGCTTTTGTTGAAGCAACACCTATTTCGGGACCTGCGTGAATATATATACCTGCTTGAGTCTCTCTCGCAATAGTACTTCCGACTGCGTTCACTATTCCGAGAGCAGTTGCTCCCTTTTGTTTTGCTTCGTGAACTGCGGCTAAAGTATCGGCTGTTTCTCCACTCTGTGAGATAGCAATTACAATATCATCGGAATTAAGAGGTGTGTTTCTGTACCTGAATTCTGATGCGTACTCAACTTCCACAGGTATCTGAGCTAAGTTCTCAATTAAATATTCCCCGACTAAAGCCGCGTGCCATGAAGTACCGCAGGCGGTAAGTATAATTCGCTTAGCATTACGGAGTTTGTCGTTAACATCACGCAACCCTCCTAATTTAACGTTACCCTCGTCAACTAATAGTCTTCCACGAAGTGCATCGCGGAAAGTAGTAGGTTGCTCATAAATTTCTTTAAGCATAAAATGGTCGAAACCACCTTTTTCTATATGTTCAAGATTAAATTCAAGTTCGTGTATTTTGTTGTCGGTAATTTCATTGCTGATAGTTTTGGTTGTAAAACCGTTTTTGCTGAGAATAACCATTTCATTATCCGGCAGGTAAATCACCTGTCTAGTATGCTGAATAATTGCGGTTCCGTCCGAAGCTACGATATATTCATCGTCACCGAT
>JBAYGQ010000310.1:0-4254 GCA_041666585.1 Bacteroidota bacterium | reverse complement strand
TGCCGAAGGTCAGAAGCAATCTGCAATTCTGCAGGCTGAAGGTCAGGCTGAAGCAAGGATGAGAGTCGCAACCGCCGAAGGTGAAGCAATTAAATTCATTTCGAACGCTTTGCAGGCTCAGGCGCAGGATCCGGCATCCTACCTGATTGCAATGAAATATCTTGAGTCATTGAAAGATATTGCGGCAAACTCGCAAAAAGTAGTGTTCCTGCCATACGAGAGCAGTGGTATTCTCAGCTCTCTCGGTGGTATAAAAGAAATGCTTCAATCAGTAGAAGGGAAATAGTAAATTGTTAAAAGATAAAGCCGGACTCCGCTTCACAAGTGGAGTCCGGTTAGTATTTTAAAAACTATATCTCGATTTAATCCTTCAAATCCGTGATTCAGACGGCAATTCAGCATTCATAATTCTAAAAAATCATCTCCCGACCACAAATTTATCTCTGTACAAAATCTTATTGCCCTGACGTATAATCACAAAGTACATTCCGTTCTGCAATGAACTTACGGGAATAACAGGCGAGCCGCTCAAATCAATTTCATTTCTGAGTTTCAACTGTCCGAGCGAATTGAAGATAAAAGCCTCTGCTGGTCCGCTACCTGAAAAATTCAATCCGATAGCATCATCTGCGGGATTCGGGAATAGCGTACCTTTAGAATAATTCTCTTCTTCATTAACATCGCTAAAACCAAGAATATCTTTAATAGTAGCAAATGCGTTCATTTTTCCCCAACCCCAGATTGGATTAGGAACTGTGCCGGTATAGGAGTCAACAATCGCATTTTTCCTGAAATAATCAATTACCTGTTTCGGTGTAAGCGTTGGATTTGCCTCCAATAATAATGCCACCGTACCAGTAACCATCGGTGAACTCATCGAAGTACCTGACATAGCTACATAAGGATAGTTCCTGCCCTTATAATTCACTTTAGCTACCTGTGTAGAAGTACTACTACTTGCGGTATAATATGAGTTAAATGCAGAAACAAGCACACAACCGGGTGCGGAAATATCGGGTTTGTTCAATTCTGAAGCGGCAGGACCTCTGCTTGAAAAACCCGCTATATCACCAATAGTGTACATCGGATAAGATGTAACAGAAATACCCCCGGTATTTCTAAAGGTTTTCTTGGAAACATAAGCCCCGACGCTAATTATATTAGGGCTGCTACACCAATCGTTAAGTGTATAGAGGTTATCACCATCAACTGCTGTGGGATTTTGGGCATTCGTAAATTCAATTAAACCCGTATTATAAAAATGCATCGTTGCATCCTTAGCTTCAGCAGAAATAGAATACTGGTAAATTTCTCCGGTTTTTGATTTTAAAGTAATATAAAAATGTGTTTCATTATTATATTCTTTCGCAATACAGTTAACAGTTATTGTAACTGAATCATCATTTATATATGTTTTATAGACATAGTTTGAATCTTTGCTATTGTCGAAGAATCCGGTTTCACCCAAAATAGCCTTAGTACCTGTATCCAAAATTGAAATATTTAATTTAAAAGTTTTTAAAGAATCACCCCAAATTTCAAAACTGCCGGTTTTGAATGCAAATTTGTAGGGACCGAATTGAGTATAATTGAAAAAATTAGTTTTTAATACTGTATCTGTCTGGGTGAATTTGAACTTAGCATGACATTTATAATCGCCGGAATTTGCTGCGGAAACACAAAGAATTCTACCGGGACCGACCATATTTTCAACTGCCTGCGAAAACAGTGAAGTACCGTCTTTAGGTCCGAGAGTGGTGCCCCAGCTTAAATTTATTACACAGGGTTTTCCTACTGAATCTGCATACTTGAAGATATAACTTATACCGTCAACTACATCGGAAATCAAAGCACTCAGGTCATTTGTACTTGTGCCTGAGGATTGTGATGTTTTAAGAGCGGACATAACGATATCCGCACCTTGAGCCACACCTCCGTATAGACCTCCGGTAGGCCAGTCCTGTCCTGCTACTATTCCCGCAACATGCGAACCGTGGTTTACAATCGAAGTATCGCGTTTTTTTCCCAGAATTTCAGCTTCGCTTGTCAATTCGCGCCCGTAAGAAAAATCGTTCGGAGGAGTTCCTTTAGACTGAAGTTCCCAGACACGTTTGATTCTACGTTCTTTATTCAAAGTGTCGTAAAAAGCGGGATGGGTATAATCGAAACCGAAATCAACTATTCCGGCAATAACTCCTATACCTGTATAGGGATGAATTAAAGGCTGAATGCCCTGCTGAATCTGCTTGATATTCGACATAGAAACAGCGCTGTCTAAGAAAGGAACCGCAATTGCTTCGAATTCAACGTATTCCAGACCGTTTTGCTCAATAAACCTCAGATAGTTCGCAAGAGGTATTTGAGCTGTACAGATATTTCCGGCAATCGTACCGAAATGAACACCGTTAAGCTCGGCAGTTTTAAAATTAAAATCTTTATTTATTTTAATCAGAGTATTAATATAGTCCTGATTCTGAATTCTTTTCAGAAAGTTCTTATGAGATAAATTGTCTGAATCAACTTTAGCGCTAAGCTCAGATTCGATTTTTTTGGCTGAAGGAGATAGCTTTGCTTTGGGATAAACAGGCTCGTATAAACAGAAAAGAAGAAGAGCGGCATAGACAAAAATAGCTTTTTTCATTATGTCCTTTTACAAATAATTCCTAAATGTTAATTGTCCATTTAATAATAACATAAGATTGCGCTAAAAGTTACATAGCAAATTACAAAGGAATGATAATTTAACAAATTCTTTACTTTACTATTATAAATTTGCTTCTGCTTATTATTTTTTCTTTCTGTTTCACAATCAGATAAGAAACACCGTTTGAAAGAATTTTAGTATCGATAACTCCCTGAATACCCAAATCTAAAGAAACAGTAGATAGCTCTCTTCCGAGAAAATCTAATATTGTCGCTTCTGCTCTTCCGTTTCCCTGAATTTCAACTCTTAGGAAATCAGTAGTAGGATTTGGATACAACTTAGAATCAGGTTCGGTTACTTCGCTTTCAACCTTCGACAAGCCGAGAATATCTTTAATAGTAGAGAATGCGTTCAGCTTGCCCCAGCCCCACAGATTATTCGGAATAGTAGGACCCGTAAAGTAATCTGTCCTTGCATTCATTTTGATAAGTTCAATCACCTTCTGCGGAGTGAGCTTAGGATTTGCCTCAAGAAACAATGCGATTGTTCCGGTAGCCACAGGCGAACTCATAGAAGTGCCCTGAAGCAGAGCATAAGGATAAGATTCTCCCTGCCAACCGACTCTTCTGATAACACTTGAGCTACTGCTCCCATGCTGTGCAAACACAGTATCGAATGAGTTGACCGAAGCTACAACGCCCATACCCGGAGCGCAGAAATCCGGTTTAATCAATCCCGAAAGCGTAGGTCCGCGGCTCGAAAACGAAGCGAGTGCATCAAAATAAACACCTGAACCGTAGCCGATTAAAACACTGTCGGCATTCAGACAGTTTACTTTGGAAACGTAAGCCCCGACTCCGACAACTTCCGTTCCGCTTACCCAATCGCCGATAGTATAATCAATATCTCCGTTTTTTGCGTTTTTATCTCCTAGCGTCTGATAGTTAACCGAAACAAGGCTGTTGTTCACTCTGAAATAGTTCCACATGTGCAAAGAACCCTGCGTAGCCTTAGCACTGATAGAAAACCAATGATTTTTCGTACTTCCCATTTCAAGGAAAAAATGAGGCTTACCGTTGTAATCATCAGGTATGCAGTACAGCGTAATATTTATAGTATCATTTTCGGCAATCAGCTTTAGATTATATGTAGAATCAATTTTGTTGTCAATAAATCCTGTTTCAGCTACAGCATTTTTTGAGTTAATATCTACAACGGAAATGTTCAAAGAATAGCTGACAAGTGAATCTCCCCACATATCCATCCAGATACCTTTCGGCTTATTAACTAAAGAGGATGAATAAGTGAAATATGATTTAAGCACTGTATCCTTTTCAGTGAATTTCTGAGACAGATGCACCGGAGAGCCGCCGTTATTGCCCGCAGACGCAACGAAAATTCTGCCTTCGCCTACCATATTTCTGAGAGCCTGAGAGAAAATCGAAGTTCCGTCCTTCGGTCCCGACACACTACCCCAACTCAGATTTACCACACAGGGCTTATCCACAGAATCAGCATATTTGAAAATGTAGCTTATACCGTCAACAAAATCTGCTACAAACGAACCGGGCTGAGTCGGGTCAATTTTAGTAGGACGCGGTTGCTTCAAT
>JBAYGQ010000309.1:0-4264 GCA_041666585.1 Bacteroidota bacterium | reverse complement strand
CCTTCGGCATTTATAGAATATTTATTTCAAATCTAAAAGGATTTGATTCAAAAAGTGTGCTGATTATGAAGTAAAGTAAAATTCAGGAAGAAAAAAAAAGACAGAGGCACCTTCGGGTGCCTTCTTTTTTAGCTTCAATGATTTTTGTGTTAATTGTAACTTTTTGTACTTTTGTTTTGTCTGTTTATGAAAAGACAAATGTAAACAAATCTCTGGAGGCGGAATAATGCGAAAGTATATTGTATTTATCGTTTCACTCATACTGCTGGTATGCTCAACAGCTAAGCAGAATCTTAATGCTCAGGACGACAAACCGTCAGTTAAAATCAATGAACTCGAAAAAGATAATCTACCAACATTCGGTATCAGTTTGGAGAAAACCGGAGCTACCCTCTTATTCTCTTCAATCAACCTGCAAAGCGCTGATGAAAGAGGAATCAGCGGAGTAGTCAGTATCAGAAAGCTGGCGCTCTCTGCGAATAAAATCGAAACAAAAAATGTTAAACATTCAGAATACGAAAAGGCTTCGAAGTTGATTCCTAATTTAATTGTTATCACTTCTGAGAACAAGACTGCCGCCTATTTCAACAATCTGAGCGATTATCTGAAATCCATTGACGGAAAAAATAATTTGTCCGAACAGAGTGAAAATGTGGTTGCAGTAAATGCCGAAAACTGGCTCTGCTATCATTTTAAAATACAGACGGCGGGAAAGAAAACGTCGGATATTTACTTATGGTATGACAGTACCGATAACTTAATAAATAATTTGCCGGCAAATCTGAAGCCTGCAAATGACCCGGAGAATATCCCGATTGAAGGACTGCCGAGTGCTTTGAGTGATTTGAAGTTCTTTCCTAATCCTGTCAGCAACGGTGCGGCTAATCTTTCATTCCGTTTGTCGGAGCCGAGAACAACCGAGATTAACCTTTATGATATTTCGGGAAAGCTGATTCAAGCTGTAATTCCGCCGTCTAATCTGTACCCGAAAGCTTACCAGTATCCTGTTGATTTAAACAATGTGCCTGACGGAATGTATCTTCTCGCAGTAACTACAACAAGGTATGACAAGCTCGTAATAAGAATTATCGTCATTAAAAATTAAGCGGGAGCAAACAATGAAAATAATATTAAAAAATCTCGAAATGGCTATACCGGCTTCCCTCATTGCAATACTGATGTTTCTGTATGCAGTATCCGCTTATGCACAAATTCCACCTGTAAAGGATTCGGTTATTAAATTACGAAACACAGCTCCCTCCCTCTCCGTGCAGGATGAAAACGGCAAACAGTTTTCACTGAAAGTAAGCAAACTGATTATTGATGTAAAGGTTGTCGGTAAGCTGGCTGTTACTACCATGGACATCACTTTTAAAAGCGAATTCCCGCGAATTCTCGAAGGTGAACTGAACTTCCCGTTAGCGGAAGGGCAGAATGTTTCACGTTTTGCAATGGAACTGAACGGTAAGCTCCGTGAAGGTGTAGTAGTCGAAAAAGCCAAGGGCAGAGAAGTTTTCGAGAATGTTGTCCGTCAGAAAATTGACCCTGCACTGTTGGAAATGACCGTCGGAAACTCCTTCCGCTCACGTGTCTATCCGATTCCCGCAAACGGAGAAAAGAGAGTGGTTCTTGCTTACGAGGAAGTACTTCCCGAAACTTCAGACGGTATGACTTACCGCCTGCCTTTGCAATTTAAAGATAAACTCTCGATTTTTAAACTTGCAATAAAAGTGTTCGATGATTATAAAATTATTAATACTCCGCAAAATGAACTGAAGGATTTGAAGTTTCAGAAAAACGGCTCTACCTACGCAACGGCTGTCGAATACCGCGACTACACAGCCGACCGCCAGATTGAATTTTCTCTGGTCAGTCCGGAAAATAACAAAAACATATTAATTGAAACAATCGGTCAGAAAACATATTTCAGCATTAATCTGAATTTAGACAGTCAGGCAAAGAATAAATCTTTTCCAAGGACATTGTGCATATTGTGGGATGTATCTTCATCCTGCAAGAACCGCGACAAAGCAAGAGAAACAGCACTATTAACCAAGTATCTGAAGGCAATTGGAAATTGTAGTATTACTCTGGTAACTTTTGCAAATGATATCATAGAACAAAAGAAATTCGAAATTACAAACGGCAATTCCTCTGCTTTGGAAACTGAACTGAACAATGTGATATACGACGGCGGCACTCAGTTAGGTGCAATTAATCTGAATAAATTCAGTGCTGACGAATTTCTGATTTTTACAGATGCAATCTCAAATTTCGGAGAGAAAGAAATTAAGCTAAGCAATAAACCTGTTTATCTGATTAACTCAATGCAAAATGCAGAGCATCCCATGATGAATTTTATCGCACAGAAAAGCGGCGGTGCATATATCAATCTCCTGACTCTGACTGATGAACAGGCGGAAAATCTGCTGATTAAAAGACCGTTTTCTTTTATTTCGGCTGAGTATATGGATGGTGATATCGAAGAAACGTTCCCTTCGATGATGCAGGCTGTTAAAGGTTCTTTCCTGTTAACAGGTATAATAAAAAAACCGCAGACGTTAATCAAACTGAATTTCGGTTACGGAACAGAAATAACACAAAGCGAAACAATTGAACTGAAGCAATCGGAAAACAGCGAACAGACAGGATTGCTCGGCAGAATCTGGGCTTCAAAAAAACTTGCTGAACTCGATATGCAGTTCGAAAAAAACAAAGATGCAATTACCGCCCTCGGTAAGGCTTACAACCTTGTTACCAAGAATACATCAATGATAGTTTTGGACAGAGTAGAAGACTATGCAAGGTATTTAATAGAGCCACCCGAAGAATTAAAAGCTGAATATAATGCCTTAATTGCAAAACAGGTGAATACTGCAAGAGAAGACAGCACAAAGCATTTCGAGTATGTGCTTGCTCTATTTGAAAAGGAAAAAGAATGGTGGAAAAAGGAGTATGATACAACATATCATAAACCGAAAGAAGAAAAACACCCGGCAGATGGCGGTGCAGATCCATTAGAGCCCCAATCCACAAGCAGTACAAGGCACAGAGCCGCAAATCCCGCTCCGAGAGGTTCCTCCAGAGAAAATGCAAGAATGCAGGCAGAAGGTTGTAGCGGTATGGGAATGGCTAATGCTCTTGCTCCTGCAGGTGCTACACGAAACGGGAACACTCCCCCGCCTCCCGATGATGAGGCTAATTCCACAGGCGGCGGTTTCTCAGGTAAAGTGTTACTTAAAGAGTATAACCCCGATGCACCATACTATAAGCTAATTAAAGATGCAAGCGGCAACAGTGCTTATGCCGTTTACCTTGAGCAGAAGAAAGACTACGAAGCAAATCCAGGATTCTATCTTGACGCCGCTGATGCTTTTGAGAAACGCGGAGATACAAAAACTGCACTCAGAGTTCTCTCGAACATAGCAGAGATGCAGTTGGAAAACCACGAACTGCTCAGAATTCTGGGACACAGACTGCAACAGTTGAAATACTTCGAGTTTGCAAAAATAGTATTTCAGGATTTAATTAAAATGCGTGAGGAAGAGCCGCAATCCTACCGCGATTTGGCTTTACTGCTTGCCGACAACAAAGAATATCAGGCTTCTGCGGATATGCTTTATAAAATGATAATAACTAAATGGGACGGTAGATTCAGCGAAATTGAACTTATTGCATTGAACGAATTCAACAGGCTTATTACCCTGCATAAAGCAGAAATAAACTGCGATAAATTCGATAAAAAATTAATAGAAAGTATGCCGGTTGATATACGTGTAGTGCTGAACTGGGATGCCGACGCCTGCGATATGGATTTATGGGTGCGTGACCCCCACGATAATGATTGCAGTTATCAGCAGAATCTTACAGCTATCGGTGCTAAAATGTCCCGTGATTTCACACGCGGCTACGGACCAGAAGAATTTATGCTTCGAAGGGCAATAGCGGGTAAGTATAAAGTAAAAGCTAATTACTACGGTTCATCGAGCCAGAAACTGCGCGGTGAGACAACAATTCAGCTTGAACTTTATATTAAATACGGCACAAACAAAGAAGAGAAAAAGGAAATCACACTGCGTCTGAAAAACATTAAAGATTTCGTTGATGTCGGTGAGTTTGAATTTGTGAAGTAAGATTGGCACTTGTTCCCAAGCAGGAGCTTGGGAACAAGAAAATCCGATGGGAACAAGAAAATCAGATGGAAACGCCTCCTTCCCAAGCTCCTGCTTGGGAAGGACAATTCTATTAATCACAGGATATTATT
>JBAYGQ010000308.1:0-4286 GCA_041666585.1 Bacteroidota bacterium | reverse complement strand
TAAAAGGATTGTACGAAAAAAATATTTTTAACATAGGTAAAACATATTTATATGTGGTTAAAGAAACTAATTCCTCAAATGATAATATGCCTTGGCGCCTTCACCTCCTCGGCGATCCCGAAATGCAAGTATGGACAAACACTCCGGATACGTTACAAGTTACCGTAACTCCCCAAGCGGTTCTGTTGGGAGAGCAAATTGTTAATGTAAAAATAGACAGCTTACCTGCCGGACAGAAAGCATTGGTATGTATCCGCAAAGGAACGGAAGTTTATTTCACCACCACCATTAGCGATACTACCATGCATGCTTTTACCATAAATCCTGAAACAGAAGGAGAAATTGATGTTACCGTTACGACACATAATTTTATTCCTTACGAGACTACCATCGGGGTGAATCAAACTGCCGCGCCTAATTTGTTCGTGAAGTCGGTGGATTTTCTGGATAGCACTTCTCCTGCCGTAGGGAACGGCAACGGTAAAAATGATGCCGGTGAAACAATCCAGTTAAAAACTTCTATCAAAAACAGCGGGATTAATACAGCAAACAATGTGGCAGCAACTTTAGGTGTTAATTCTCCTCAAATAACGATACTCAATAATCAGACCTCAATAGCTTCGTTAGCTTCAGGAGATACTACCAATATTAATTTTTTGTATAGGATAGATAAGAATACAAAAGAGATATTGTCAAACGAGACACTTCCAATCCGTTTTAATATTGCTATGATGGATGCAAATAACACAATATGGAGAGATACTTTTAATATTGATGTATTTGCAGATAGTATCCGTCAGGGAAATAAAGCGATAGTTTACATATCAAACGGTCATTCTACAATTGAGGCAGGCGATACGGTGAGGTTCAATATTGATTTGAAGAATATCGGTAAGGCTCCCACAAAAGGACTAAAAGCTAAAATAACGGCGGATAGTACTTATATCCAATCCTGTTCTTCAGCATGGCAAAACTATCCTGTTATTAACTTTAATGAGGTGAAACAAGATACTGTACCTTTTGAATTTGTTGTAGGTAGTAATTATCCTACCAACACGCTTCAAAACCTAAAATTTATTCTTACAATACAAAATGAATATACCAAGGAATGGAATTATAATTTTGACTTGTATAAACCGGTAAAACCCACAGGACTGGATTTTACGGCGGATTCTACAGAAATATATCCTAAATGGAATTACACCGCTGAGCGTTCAGGTTTTAATATCTATCGTTGCAATAGTGATTCGCTCGGAAATCAAGTAGGAAGTTATATGAAAATAAATACCGATTCAATAACTTTCAGATACTATCAGGATAAAAATCTGCAAAAGCTTACAAGATACCTGTACAAAGTATCGGCGATTTCGAAATCGGGAAATGAAGGAGAGTTATCAGACCCACTCCTTGCATGGACATCTCTTTCTGTAAAAAAATACCATTATGATTTCGGGTCCATCCGGGGTGGTATTACTACAGTAGATATTAACAGTGACGGTAAAAAAGAAATTTTTGCAGCCACAAGAACAGGTATGAATGGTGCGCATATACTTAGTGTGGATTGTAACGGGCAGGAATTATATAACATTGATGGCAATGTAACTTCGTTAGGTGCTTTTGGAAAGATGAACGGGGTTTCGCATGGTACTCCTGCAGTTAGTGAACTGGCTCCGGATGGCACATGTAAAATTTATGGTACAACGAGGGATTACCCGCCGTTTCGATTATACTGCTTTTCTAATCATGACAATGACAATGATTTTAAGCCTGACTTGTTAGGAATTGGTAGCCTCCCTTCCGGAAATATTACCGGACCTATCTTATCTAATATGGATAATAGTCCCGATGGTTCGTTAGAGCCGGTTGTTATTTGTGAAAACGGTAATGTCGTATTGTTTGATTCGGCTTTGAATTTGATAAATACAATACCTCAAACAAATACTAATTATTACAGCGCTATTTCGGTAGCAGATTTGGATAGCGGAACTTTAGAAATAATCAAATCGAGCAATGATGGACTTTATATTTGGAAAAATGATGCAAGTTCATTTCAGGGGATTAACCCGTTTTATTTGTTTCCAACGGCTACCAGTTCGCCTAAAAGTGTGGTGGTTTGTGATATTGATAATGATGGAAATAAAGAAGTAATAACTACTGTAAATAATAAAGTATATGCAATCAGGACGGATACTGCGGACACAATGGTTGCAGGATGGAATCAACCCATTGTAAACACTACAGGTCAAATTTCCGTGGGCGATTTGAATCATGACGGGAATCTTGAGATTGTTGTTTTAGGTACGAATACTATAACCGTATTAGATAACAATGGAGATATTTTATCTTCATTAACTATGTCTAATCTATCTCCTGTAGGAACACCAATAATAGCCGATGTTGATGGGGATTCCGATAATGAAATTATTTTTGGATCAACATCAGGTGTAAATCAAAATATTTATGCGCTTAAGCTGGATTTCACTAATACGGATTTGGTTAAAGTTTTGGGATTTCCATTGAAAACAGATGAAACGGCTTATTGTGTCCCTTCAGTTTCCGATCTCGATGGAGATGGAAAAAATGAAATTGTTTTGGGAGTAGGCACATGGATATATATTTGGAAAACAAATGGTATTGTAGGAAATGTTGAATGGGGCTGTGACAGGCATGACCAATATAACACAGGCGAATACCTACGCAATTGCAACCCACTGACCATTAAAACCAATGAAATATGGTCATCAGTTCATAACCTGTGCGGCGATCTTATTCTGCAATCGGGTATTTTAAAGATTGATAACCAGTCAGAACTGTCCATGGCAAATACCGCAACCCTTACGGTCATGCCGGGCGCAACCCTCGAAATCGACTCAGGACACATCCTGAACGCTAATGTAAGAGCGTTGGCGGGGAGCAATGTCATTATCAAAAACAACGGCTCAATTCTTTTGCGTACAAACGGCGAGTTTTTTACGGAGACGGGAGCTCTTGTTGAAATATATGAAGGTAGTATTGATAAATAACAAATTATACTTGAAATTAATCATTATGAAAAAAAATAGTTGTGATATTCAGTTTTTTACGTTTATGGTACCTGAACTGCACAGATTGTGAAAGTGACAGGGAATGTTATTGGCAAATATTTATATGCTTTGATTGCTGATGGAAAAGTGATTGATACGAAAAGAATGATATTGACGAACTGAAAATCGAGGTTTTGAATCATTTGTTATTGAAGATAAAATCTAAAAAACGCGAGTAAAATAAAGGGTTTAAATTTTACTACTATGAGAAATACTCTATTAATTATTTTTTTACTTTCCATCTCCGCCCTCTGTGCACAAGAACAAGAGCGGAAGTTCGGTGTGGAAATTAACCAAAACTTTTATGTTGGCAACAATCTTCGTTCTAATGAAACAGATTTCCATTTCATCTACAAAATAAATCCCCATATGAAAATAAAATTGGGAACTGTTTATGTTTATAACCGTGAGGATTATACCCTGAATGAAACTAATTTTAGTTTTGGCGCAGGGCGGCAGTTTCCTCTGAATGATAGTTGTGGCTTCTCCAAACTTGAAGTATTTTCCCTGATGTCGATTCCATATGGTTATTATTCCCTTGACAGGTATAATATCGATTTGGGCATAAAACTTATATATAAAAAACTGATTTTCATGAATTTTGGATTAAGATTTAAGCATGATGAATGGTTACTGGTAGCTTATATGCAAAATGGTACAGATTCATTCGGTATTTTCTCTGGATTTGGTTTATTTGTTGATTTTGAAAGATGTCCCCGGAAAAAATATAATCGCAAAGATGCCAAATAACTCATTTTGTAACAACGATCACGAATGCTACCGAGGCTGTTGACTCGGCTTTTGGTGAAACAGATTATTTATGTCCGGTTTTCTCAAATAAATATCAGGCATATTTATTTTATGATTAAGATGTAAACCTTTGATTAACAAGATATGAATAAATTTTATAGAAAAAATATATTTATATTTGTCAGTGGTAATTTGTTGAGTTTTTTACGGTATCCTGATTTGTGTGTCATGTTTCTAACATAGATTAGTCTTTCTACGAAATCATTGGTTGGAGAAAACTGAAGTGTCTTTATTTCTTAGGTCAATATAATAACATTTACTAAAAACTTACACGTATGGAAACAATCAATTTTAAAAAAACGGGAGAACCTTTATTTGTGAAATTTGCAATTAAAGAAGGTGTGATGGCAGCATCATATACTATTGCGTTGATTGAAACAAATGGTTACACGG
>JBAYGQ010000307.1:0-4291 GCA_041666585.1 Bacteroidota bacterium | reverse complement strand
CCAGAATAAAGATGATAACAATTATCTATTATCCGCAGAAGATAATTTTGCGAATATAACTATGCAGTCTGCTACAAAAGCGGTATTGACAATAACAAATCCTCAGGATGATGAATACACAACCGGTGTTACACTTAAATCATTACAGCTTACAACTTCTCCGGGCGTCAGCGTCCAGACACTGAAGCCGTCTTCTTCTGCTTGGAGTAACGGTGTAATGGGAACTAACGGTTTTGTTAGTGAAGGTGTGCTGAATCCGGGTGAGTCCATCAATTTCAATATTGATTACAACAATGCTGATTCATTCAAATCGTGGTTAAACACTTTGAAGTTCACCTTTATGGTTAAGGATATACCCGATACTCTTAACGGTGATGTTAAGATTATGGTTCGTACTCCGGGTGCTGTAGGCGGTGATGTTCTTGTTGATGTTAACAACGGTACCAAACTCGGCACAGCCCGTACTTATGCTTTATCATTCCGTAATGCAAATATGACAAGGGATAGTATAAGCGAAGTAATACTGAAACTTGACAAAGGCAGTATTCTTGCAGTAGGTCCGAATGAAAGCAGTCAGGAAGTTTCTCTGAAAGGCTTCAGAACGAGCAAGGGTAACCTTACCCTGCTGAACTCATCACCTGATGAAAGTGTAGCCGTAATGAGCAACCTGCCTGCTGACATTGTGGTCAATCCTATATATTTGACTGTAATGAGTGATGAACCGGGTTCTTCGGTCTTAGAATACATTACATTGACCTCTGCTGGTGATACAATTACAGTAGGTTCGCTTGAACTTACTAATCCCGTTCTCGGTGTAAGCGGCAGAGAACCGAACCTTAATTTAACGTCAATCTGGCTTTACGAAGCTCAGCCTAATCCATCAAATGATGAGACATTAATAAGGTTCGAACTTCAGAAGGCTGAATCAAATGTAAGATTAGCGGTTTACGATGCACTCGGTAAATCAATTGCTATTTTGGTTGGCGGAAAGCCTATGTCAGAAGGTGTGCATGAAGTAGTCTTCAACCGAGGCAATCTTTCCAATGGTGTGTACTATTACACAATAAGCACAGGCAACGAAACACAAACCCGTAAGCTAATATTTATCAGATAAAATAAATATCTGTAGCAAACGGTAATAATATTAAACGCCGCATATTCACACAATATGCGGCGTTTTTATTAGCCAATTTTCAGATTGACAATTTGAAAATATAATAAAATTCTTATCTATAGGTCAAATAGAAAAAGTCTCTGCCGAGAGAATAGTTGCCGGATTTCCTGAGATATTCGTATTTACCGGAGCTGAACGAATTAACTACTTTTTGTGCGGTTACTTCTTTTTCTGTATTGAATAGTACGAATTTAGTCCAGCCGGCGTTTATATCTAATTGCATCGCAGTGTTCGCACCCGCTTCTCTGAAAGCCATAGCAAGTTTATCGACTGTAATGCTTTTCCCGAAGCCGTAAATAAGATACTTCCTATCCGCTGTAATCCCGATTCCCGAACGCCAGGTAAGGATTGCATTATCTATTGTGGCTCCCCAGAGACCGTGTCTTGTTTTAACAAGTTTGCTAATCTCTCCGTTTTCTAACATCAGTGGACAGTTCTGTCGGAATGCAATAATGTTTGAATCATTGGCTTTATCGCTTTTCCATGTTCCCAATTCGATTCTGTCATCTTTATACAGATATAATGTAGCAAGGTTTTCTTTGGGTTTGTAAATTATTTTGCTGTCGGACATCATTCCGTATTTACCGTGAGCATACCTGAATCCGCCGTTGAAAGCCGCAAGCAGTCTGTCGTTTTGGCGTTCATCGGGTATTACGCCTCCGGGACTGAAATGCAGTTTAATTTTATCGAGCCTGATTTTAATCAGATAAATCTGTGAATATGGTTTCTTGGGGTCGGGACATATTTTTCTATCGAACATTATTATTTCATCGTTTACTTTGATAAAGTTGCCCCAGTCCTTGTTTGATGAGTCGTCATTTTTAATAATTTTCTGATATAGTGCGGTCGAGGCAGAATTGCCGGAATTGTTAATATGTTTTTGTGAAAATTTAAATTTATTTAGTGCTTCAACGGTTTGTTTCCTTGTATCATTTCCCGCTCCGTCAGAGTTAAAATTCATATCTTGTTTATCACCGAAATTATATTTAATCTGATTGACAAAATCGAAGGCACTCAGAGATATTTCCTCAAGCTGTGTTACAAACTGCACACCGAAGTATTTTCTCATTGTTTCGGCAGTCTGTCCTGCTAATGAAGGAAAAAGAGCAGGTATTGTAATCAGAAAAAAAATAAGTTGTATAAAGCCAAGAACAATTGACGGAATTACAATGAAAGTTTTTCTGTCTTTCTTAAGAATTGAGTTTTCTATAAGATGTTTTCTTAAATCAAAAATTTTTTCTGAAAGAGGGAAGGCTTTAATTGCTTTATTTACAGTCTTCAGAGTTTTTTTTCTTTTGTCTAAGAGGAAGTAAGCTTTTGTAAGTACAATGTATGCAGTCTGATATTCGGGAAAAACCTTTATTCCGGCTTTGCTCAGCCTGACGGCTTTTTTGAGTTTTCCGACCTTTAAGAATTCTTCAGCCCGCACCGCAAATAAAGGTGAGATTTTTTCCATTATTACATATTGAAAATTTATAAAAGCTTACTAAAAATCAAATTTTATTTCAGAAATAAATATTTTCAACAACATATAAGATTCTTAAGATAGACCGAATGTTCTATGCTAAATAGTTTATTAAAGATTGTCCAATCACAAAACTAATAATATTTTTCTAAATATATCAGGTGCTACTTAATAATTGTTGATATAAAGAGTTCATTCAAAAAAAATGAATTTTAGGATAAGATAGTCAAAATCAATTGTATGAGGTAATTTGCAGAAAAATTACAAGTTTTATTTTTTAGGTATTTTTGTTTTATTCTTAATTTATTTTTCGTATTTTTGAATTCGATTTTTTTAGGCTCAGATTTTGATATACAAAGGATTATTAATGCAACATTTAATACACAGCATTTTCACTGCAACAGGTTCTTACATACCCAAAAAAATAGTAAAAAATGAAGAGTTTTTGTATCGCAATTTTTATAATTCAAATAAAGAAAAAATACTCAAACCTAATCAGGAAATAGTCGCTAAATTCGAGGAAATTACTGGAATCAGCGAGCGACGATATATTACAGATAATTTAGTAACATCCGATATAGCTTATTTATCGGCATTAGATGCGCTAAATTCTTCGGGATTTGATAAAGAGTCAATTGATTATATAATTGTTGCTCATAATTTTGGGGACGTAAAATCTGATAACAGACGTTCTGATTTTGTTCCGAGTTTAGCTGCTCGCGTTAAGCACAGACTTGGTATTCTTAATCCAAAAACAGTTGCTTATGACATTGCCTTCGGTTGTCCGGGCTGGCTTCAGGCGGTTATTCAGGCCGATTATTATATCAAATCCGGTGATGCAAAAAGGGTGTTGGTTATCGGTGCAGAGGCTTTATCCAGAATTTCTGACCCTAATGATATTGACAGCATGATTTATTCGGACGGAGCCGGAGCAGTTATTTTAGAAGCAAGAGAAAGCGAAGAACCTGTCGGAATTCTTTCTCATGTTAGCCGCTCTGATACTATGGAATTTTCGAAACTGCTTTGGATGGATTCCTCCTATAATCCAGAATTCAGCGAAAATGATTTATTCCTGAAAATGTTAGGTCATAAATTATATAAATATGCATTGCAGACCGTTCCGGGAGCAATCAAGGAATGTCTCGAAAAAGTAAAACTTACACTCGAAGATATTAAAAAAGTATTGATTCATCAGGCTAACGGCAAAATGGACGAAGAAATTCTGAACAGAATTTTCAATCTTTACGGTGTAACAGAAGGTCTAACTGAAAAAGTTAAAGCAATTATGCCGATGACTATTTCATGGCTCGGTAACAGTTCTGTAGCCACTCTGCCGACCTTATTCGACCTGATGCTGAAGGGTAAAATAGAAAATCATATAGCAAACTCAGGCGATACATTTGTTTTTGCATCTGTAGGAGCGGGAATGAACGTAAACTGCCTTGTGTATAAAATGCCGTAGGTGAATAATTAGTAGAATTACGGTAAAACAGTAAAATCAACTTCATTGCTTTTTTTACCTTTATATATTATATATATTTTCCCCGTTACAGCACCCTGTGGAACCATAACACTCATTTGTTTTACGTGACTAATCCAAAAAGCTGAAGGAGTAGTCGAGACAGAACCAAAAAAAATTATCTGGTTAAAAT
>JBAYGQ010000306.1:0-4317 GCA_041666585.1 Bacteroidota bacterium | reverse complement strand
CTCGGTTTGTATCTTGCAAAAAATAATCATGAAATACATTTTATTAGTTATGCCTTACCAACTCGTTTAAATCAATTTCAGAAAAACATTTTTTTTCACGACGTCGAAATGCCTAATTACCCGCTTCTCGAATTTCAGCTTTATTCTCTTGCCTTAGTCGGAAAAATTATTGATGTCGTAAAATACGAAAAACTTGATGTCCTGCATGTCCACTATGCTATTCCTCATGCAATCAGCGGTTACCTTGCACAACAAATCCTTGCTCCATTCCATAACCTGAAACTGATTACTACACTTCACGGAACGGATATTACTTTAGTCGGAATGGAACCGAGCTTTCAACCTATTGTCAAATTCTCTCTCGAACATTCAGATGTCATAACTTCGGTCTCAAAATATTTAAAAGAAAAGACCGAGCAAAATTTTTCAACTGACAAAAATATAGAAATTATTCCAAATTTCGTTGATACAAATTTATACTACAGACAATCTCTTCCAGAATTAAAAAATCAAATTGCTCCGAATAACGAAAAAATATTAATCCATATTTCCAATTTCCGACCCGTAAAAAGAGTTACTGATGTTATTCGGATATTTGCCGAAGTACTATCTTACCGCCCTTCTAAATTACTTTTAGTAGGTGACGGACCTGACCGAAAGGAAGCAGAGCTACTCTGCATAGAGCTTGGTATCCAGTGCCATGTGAAGTTTCTTGGAAAACAAACTTCGCTTGTTGAACTGCTATCAATTTCAGATATATTTCTTTTGCCAAGCCAGTCTGAAAGTTTCGGTTTATCGGCTCTGGAAGCCATGAGTTGCGGTGTACCTGTAATTGCATCTAATATCGGCGGAATTCCTGAAGTAGTTTCTCATAATGAAACCGGTTTCTTGTCAGAACTCGGTGATGTTCAGAGAATGGCTAAATACGCTCTCGAATTACTTGATAAAGATAAAAAATGGCTGGTATTCTCCGAAAATTCCAGACAAAGGGCTGTAAAACTTTTTGATTCAAGTATCGTTGTTCCTAAATACGAAAATATATATAATCAATTAATTGCAGGAGCTTAAAATGAAATCATTTTACATTTTAACTGTATTAATTATTTTTCTTTTCTCATTTTCTTTATCAAAAGCAAAGGATAAAAAACCAATGAAAATGAAGATTTCAAGCAGTTCCTTTCAGGAAGGTACTTTGATTCCTCAAAAATTTACCTGCGACGGAAAAAATATTTCACCTGCTTTGGAATGGCAAAACGTACCTAAAGGTACAAAAAGTTTCGCTCTGATTGTTGATGATCCGGACGCACCTATGGGAACCTGGATTCATTGGGTTGTTTACAATATACCTTCGGATGTTCTCGAATTTCCTGAAGATTTTTCATCGTCTGAATTAAATAATAAAGTAAAACAAGGTTCTGCGAGTAACAATAAAACGGGTTATCATGGACCTTGCCCACCGAATGGTACTCACAGATATTTTTTCAAAATTTATGCACTTGATTTAGTTCTCGAAGAAGAACCCGGATTAACAAAAGAAAAAATACTAAAAAAAATGGAAGGACATATATTGGGACAAGGTGAATTGATGGGAAAATATCATCATTAAGTTTTAGTCGCCAAAGGGCCATGCTACGGAGATTTTTAAATTTCTGTCAAATTCCGGATAAAATGGAACATAATAATATCCTTGTGATAAAAGGTTATCAAAAGATACTTTAACAAATGCCGTTCTGAAGCGTACTTCGGCAAACGCCGAAATACCCTGATACTGGAATCCGCTTTCCTCATTAACAGGAAGATATGCACGAGTCAGAGGATTGAACCACTCCCCTTTTTTTGAAGTCATAAATCCGGTATTTAACCCTACTCGCAATTCGCTTAAACCGATTTTATATAGATATGATAATCTGAAATTAGTATAAAAATTGGGAAACCGTTTATCGTCCGAACCGTCTGTCCGGCTGTAATAAATCTGAAAATTAGTAGAAAAATCGAATTTATCAAATAAGTTTGTTTCAAATCTGAAATGTGCCCCGAAAATTTGTTTAGTATCAAAGTTTCTTGCTTTTGCAAAAACAGAAATTGAATCATAAGAAATCGGATTAGAAACATTTCTAAAAAACACACCTGCTTTGAATAAAGTTTTCGAGATTGTCAGCTCAGTTTCAGCAAGCATTAATAAATGCAATTCGTTCTTTAATGACAAACCTTCTGAAGGATTGGGTACTCTTTCTGACAAAGAAATATCTCCTGATATTTTAAATATATCAGAGAAACTAAATGTGGACTTCCCTCCTATTGAAACAGCTTTTCTATCGTTAATATACCTGAGCCTGATTCCCCCGCTTAATTCCAGAAAGCTTGATAAATACATCTGTCCGTGACCGAAAACAGATAATGAAACAGTTGATATTGAATCTATATAATCTGATTTTTCGGCATTTGCATATAATAAACTACCGCCTATACGCAGGTTAAAAAATTTGAAAATATTCTGCTCATACCTTGCGTTTAAGCCAAAGTAATTGGAATTATGCTTTTTGAAAAATGACGAATCACCTGTATTATACAAATCAGTCGAAAGGTCTTGTTCCCAGGCTGAATGAGAAAAAAATAAAGTTCCTGTTAAAGCAGTGGAATCAAATAAATAGGATGTTAATGTCAGATTCAGATCATGACGAAAAACTCTTTCATTTACATCAGGTAGAAACTGAACGGCATCTATATTATCATAAATTGAAGTTGACTTTTTTATATCACTTCCGCCGTTTGTACCGATCCCTTGGTTTGTAAAATTTTCGGTTAAAGATATACTGGTTTTATCCGATGGATTCCATCTAAGTATGCCTCTGACATTCCAGTGCGAAACCCATGAATCAGGAAATCTGCCCGTAGCATTCATCGTTCCGAATCCGAAAGTAAAGTTCCAGTTCGGAAAAATATTTTGACTAAAAATTCCGTCAAATGAAATTAAATCATACTCTCCCTGTGAATACCAAAGGCGTGTATAAGGTTTACTTGTATTGTATCTTATTTCCTGAATATTAATTGAGCAACCCGAAGAATTGTCCGAAAAAATCACAGCATCAGATCCGACTAAAATTTCAGCTTTTTCCATAAATTCCGGTGACCACTGCTCAATATTAAGGGAACCGAACTCAAGGTCATTCAGAGGTCTTCCGTTGAAATTAACGGCAACATCATTCGGATGTCCACCGAACAATGAAAAATGGTTAAATCCTCCGTATGCTCCAACTGATAATGGATAAGCCGGAAGATAATTATATATTAAATCAGAAAAACTTTTGTAATTATAATGCTGGATTTCTTCTTTTGTTATTTCGGAATAACTAGAAGGTTTCAAGAGATACATACTCCCGTGTCTTCTTAACGGAACGGAATAAACAGTACTATCCTTTTTATTAGTAGTTGTGTCTGCTTTGGAAGTAACAGGTTTAGAAAAAGTAGCGGAAGAAGGTATTGCAAATCTGTTTGAATCGGATAATACCTGAGACCAAAGGGAATTACCAGTAATCGGGATAATAAAAACTAACTCAAAAATAAATGATATTGTAAAAATTAATTTCATTAATAAATTATTATTATTATAAATATGAATACAAAATTAAACATTTTCACTTATATGAAAAACCCGACTAATAAAGTCGGGTTTTAAATAGAGAATTGTTTTTATTTACATCATTAGTTATATGTTATAAAAGTGATTCCTGAAGACCTTCGAAATTTGAACCGTTTTCATCTCCATTAGTATCATTATCATCTTCGACACCTTCAATTATTTCTTCTCTCGGAACAGTTGTCAGGTCTGCAATTGTGTCACCTTCATCTAATCTGATTAATCTTACCCCTTGGGTAACTCTGCCGATAGTAGGAATAGTTTTCACAGATTGTCTTATCATTATTCCTTTTGTGGTAAGTACCATCAAATCTTCAATATCAATAGCAGAAAGCATCTGAATAACATTTCCGGTTTTTTCTGTAATATTCATTGATTTTACACCTTTTGCACCGCGTTTGGTCAGACGGAAATCTTCGTATTTTGTTCTTTTTCCCAAACCTTTTTCTCCGACAATAATTATCTGCGAATCAGGTCTGCGAATTATGACCATTGAAACTACCATATCTTCTTTGTCAAGGTCAATTCCCCTGACTCCGATAGCAGTTCTTCCTACCGGGCGAACCTGACTTTCTCTGAACCTACAGGCAAGACCTTTTCTTGTACCGATAATCACATCATTCTTTCCGTCAGTCAGCCTTGCAATTACAAGTCTGTCTTCATCATTAAGGTTAATTGCT
>JBAYGQ010000305.1:0-4324 GCA_041666585.1 Bacteroidota bacterium | reverse complement strand
TCGCGTGTACCGCCGCGTGCAACGATTTTCTTCATTCTGTCTGTTCTTGCGAATAAATCCATAAGCAAAGGAACCGTAAACTGCTGGGATTCGACAATATGTTTGATTTTCATTTTATCACCTTATATTTATTTATTTTTTTAAGTTCGCCGTAATATGTGTTCCCGCCTTATCCTGAAGCGCATCTTCAAGTAACTCGAATGAAGTAATGATTGCTTTCTTACCGCCGTTTTGAATAAAGCGGATTACAGATTCTACCTTTGGTCCCATACTTCCCGGAGGGAAGTGTTTCTCATCGAAATACTTTTGCATTTCATCCGCAGTTGCAAACGGAATTCCTTTCTGATTGGATTTTTTATAATTAAGATATACCTGATCTGTATCCGTACTGATAATAAACAAGTCAACATCAAGATTGGCGGCAAGCAGAGCCGAAGAGCGGTCTTTATCAATTACAGCTTCCGAGCCGATTATATCGTTATCCCGCTTAATTACGGGAATACCGCCGCCGCCGAGTGCAATGGAAATTATTCCCAAATCCATAATCTGTCTTATAATTTCTAATTCAAGTACTTCAACCGGTTCAGGTGATGCTACAACTCTGCGATAGCCTCTTGCGGCATCTTCAACGATATTCCAGCCTAATCTATGTTTCTTTTCTTCAGCAATTTCTTTAGAATAGAATGGTCCTATCGGTTTAGTCGGATTCTTGAAAGCCGGGTCATTTTCGTCAACTCTAACCATAGTCGGAATTGTCATAACAGGTTTATCAATGCCGAGTTTGAGCAATTCATCACGTATGGCTCTCTGCATCATATAGCCGATTTCGCTCTGAGTTGTGGCAACGCACATATCAAGAGTGTGAGTATAAACTTCGTTAGCGGCTCTTTCGGAGCGTAGTAAAGCCGCTCCTACCTGCGGTCCGTTACCGTGTGTAACTATAACCTGCCAGCCGAGTTTGACCATCTGTGCAATACTCCGGGCGGTAGCGGTAGAGTTCGCCATCTGCTCCTCCAGAGTACCGCGCTCACCGGCACGTATTAAAGAGTTACCCCCAACTGCTATCAATGCTTTTAATGCCACAAAAACCTCGTCTTTTAGAATAATTTTTTTACTTCTTCCAATTCAGAATTCAGCATTCAGAATTCAGCATTACTTCACATTTTTCATCAATTGATATATAATTGCTTTCTGCACGTGTAATCTGTTCTCGGATTCCTGAAACACAACAGAGTTCGGTGAATCAATCACGCTGTCTGTAACTTCATCGCCGCGGTGTGCCGGAAGACAGTGCATAAAGATTGCATCTTTTTTAGCACAAGCCATCAATTCGTCATTAACCTGAAAGGGTGCAAAAATTTTCTTACGTATTTCCGTTTCTGTTTCCTGTCCCATAGAAGCCCAAACGTCGGTATAAACCGCATCTGCGTTTTTGGCTCCGGCTTTTGCATCGTGAACAACTTCGATTTTAGCTCCGGTGGCTTTTGCATCTTCAACAGCATCCTGATAAGCGATTAAATTCGGCTCGAATCCTTTAGGACAAGCGATTGTTACATCTACACCGAGTTTAGCACCTGCATGCATCAATGAATGTGCAACGTTGTTACCGTCACCTACATAACAAAGCTTAAGACCTTTAAAACTGCCTTTTACTTCATAAATTGTCATAAAATCAGCCATTGCCTGGCAGGGGTGGGAATAGTCAGTCAATCCGTTTACTATCGGAATTTTGGCATATTTCGCCATATCTTCTACTATCTTATGTGCAAAGGTGCGAATCATAATACCCTGAACCATTCTTTCAAGATTCTTAGCTACATCATGCACTGATTCGCGTTTACCGAGACTGATTTCGTTCGGCGATAAATAGAGCGAATATCCTCCTAATTGCTGTATGCCTACGTCGAAACTGGTGCGTGTGCGAAGAGACGGTTTCTCGAATATTAAAGCAAGTGTTTTGCCTTTTAATCCGGTAGAAAATGCTTCGCGGTCTGCTTTCATCTTTATTGCAAGGTCGAATGTCCCCATTATTTCTTCCTGCGTGAAATCACGGACGCATAAAAAGTCTTTTTTCACTGTAATTTCTCCCTTTAAATTTTATATATTTTTATTTCGCTTGTACCAAGTTAAAATATTTAAATTAATATTTTTAAAATAAATAATAGTTAAATATTTTTGGATAAAACTAAAATTATGCAAATTGATGCAATATTAATAAATAGTTATTACTTGAGGAAGTTAGACGGGAGCGTCTGTTTGATAATGTTTGAATTGGAGGATTTTGCTTGCTCTGGTTTTTGGAAGATTAAAAGGAGGAAGCGCAAGGCATTGCTCCATTGCGTCATAAACCGGATTATATGTAAGCATAAAATATTTCATAGCATTAACTCATTAAGCAAAATTAGCTATTTTTTTTGAAATGCAAAACTAATATTAATTTTTACCCGATTTCTGTGTGGTTATTATTACAAGAAATTATGAATTCTGAACCTTGATTTCTAGGATTAAAGGATTAGCATGATTATTTAAGGTTTATTTCCTATCTGTTTTTAATCAAGAAAATCATGTGAATCAAGGTTCAGACAGGTTTATAGGATGCATAACCCTTACACTCTTTAATAATGGAACAAAAAAAAATAATTCATAATTCATAATTTATAATTAATTTTGTCTTACCGTTGGAGGTGCTTCGCGGAGAAGATTTTAAAAAAGCGAAGCTGAGACCAAACTCTTTGAACCTGATCCGGGTAATACCGGCGTAGGGATAACGGCGAAATAAACACCGCTAATCAATTCTCAGTTTCTTCTCCCTTAAAAGCAGTTCATCGGAAAAAATATTTTTCATTTTTCCTTTGAGGTTTGCTATGTTTAAAACATTATTTACTATTCTGGTATTTTTTAATACCGTTTCACTTCTCTTAGCTATTGAAAGCAAGAGCGATTCACCCGACTCGGCTAAAGTTTACCGCACTCCGAGCATTACCGTTACTACCGATAGAGCGTCTTTCGGAAAATCTCCTGTTCCCTTCTCAGAACTATTGAAAGCGGAGATTAGTGCAAAATACACATTACAGGATTTACCCGATTTGCTGAGCGAAATGCCCTCGGTACTGTCCTATTCGCAAAACGGAAATTCAGTCGGCTACTCTGTACTGACTATGCGCGGATTCGACCAGAGGCGGATTTCGGTTACAATTAACGGTATCCCGCAGAATGACCCCGAAGACCACGAAGTATATTGGGTGGATTTCCCGGATTTATCCTCAAACATAGAATCTATACAAATCCAGCGCGGCGCAGGGCTTACGCAGTACGGTTCCGCCGCAATAGGCGGCTCTGTGAATTTGCAGACATCGAATTTCGTGAACCAGAGAGGTGTAAAACTTACATCAGGAATCGGTATACAACAGTTTACTTATGAATATAATTCAGGTTTTAATCTTAATCCGGATCCTGATTTCAGCAGGTTACAGGCAAATACTAACAGGTATTCGATAGAGTTTTCTTCAGGTTTAGTCGGCAATTATGCATTTTACGGAAAAATGTCTAAAATCAATTCTCTGGGTTACCGCGACAGGTCATGGACTTATATGAACAGCTATTTCCTGAGTGCCGCACGTTTCGACGAAAATTTTACGACTCAGATAAATGTATTCGGAGGACCGATTACCGACGCTCTTGCATATACCGGTCTGCCAAAATCCTACATTGGGGACTTTAATCTTAGAAGACTGAATTCATCCTATTGGACTTACGATTCCACTGGAAAGAATGTTGATTATATGCAACCCCGCAGGAAACAGGAAATAGAAGAGTTCTCCCAACCGCATTTTGAAGTTCTGAATGACTGGTTTATAAGTGATAACCTGACAATCAAGTCGGCTTTATTTTATTACACGGGAGAAGGCTTTTTCGACTACGACGGAAGCTGGGCTGACCAAACATTAACTGAACTGATGTCCAAAGATTATCCTTTCGGGAAAGACGAGAGCATCCGCAATTCAATCATAAGAGCATGGGTAATTAACAGACAGGGCGGCTGGATTCCGCGTATGATTCTTAAGCACGAAGGAGGAGAGTTTATTGCAGGAGCCGAAATCCGCTTCCATCGCTCAGAGCATTGGGGCAATCTGCAATATTCTGAGTTCGCACCTGTAGGATTCGAAAATGATTACAAGATTTATACTAATGAAGGTATCAGAAATATCTACTCAGTTTTTGCAAGGGAGAATCTTCAGTTGCAGGATAATCTATTGCTAAGTGCGGAGTTCCAGTTTGTTCATCACAACTACGGACTGCAAAATGTGAGAAACGGAAATAGTTT
>JBAYGQ010000304.1:0-4324 GCA_041666585.1 Bacteroidota bacterium | reverse complement strand
TTATTAGACAACATACGAGTATCTAACCTTAAATCTCTACTTTCCTCCATCTTCTAAAACTTTCTGAACTATGATTAAGATGATTATTTTGATTAAGATGATAAAGAATTAATGGATGTTCTCAATTAAATCAAAGCAATCCTTTAATCCCATTAATCAAGGTTCAGACAAACAATTCATAATTTCTAAAAATCATTTCTGTTGTTCGAGTAATTTTTTATATTCAGCTTCCATTTCACGGCATTTGGTAATAGCTTCGTAATAGTTGGAATCATTAAAAAGCGATAAGGCGTTTTCGAAGCAAGCCACAGCCTGATTGAAACGATAGCTGTACTGATAAGTGATGCCGAGATTATAAAATGCTTTAGATGCTAATTGGTTGCTGTTGCTTAATTGTTTTGTTGCTTTTGTATAGAAGTCAATTGCTCCATCCCAATTTCCCACTTTGGCTGAGGTTAATCCGCTTTTCATAGATTCGTTCTCATCGTTCACATATAAATATATGCTTTTTTTCTCGGAGTATGGAACAATTTTTCTGATAAATTCATTGACAACATCAATACGTAACCCGTTTTGAACAAACTTTACATCAATTTCAGGCTTGTAATCAATCTTTTTTTCACTTACATTCGATACTTTTTCAATTGTGTTTGCATAAATTATTTTACCTGACTGCAAATCGATAACTCTGAATCCGACAGCAACAACTGCTTTACCTGTAACAGTGTATTCTTTGTGCATTTTACCTCTATCGTCCTTGTAAGGTTCAGATTCCTTAATATCCTGATTGTAATCATAACGTGTGATATTACCGGAAACCATTGCTAAGGACTTCATAGTCTCGGGAATCTTAGAAGAATTATTGGTATTGCTAAGACCTGCTAAAGTTAAATTATTCTCGCTTAATATTCTCATCAGATTTCTCTTGTCCAATACTTCAAAATAGTTAGATTGAACAAGTGCAGAGATTAATTCATTGGTAAAAGTTCGGGCATAATTTCTGCCACGAAAACTATCTTCGGTAAAATCATCAACAGTTATTCTTTTATAGCTACTCATATTGATTTCAGAAGGATGAGTGACGGTTACATATATATGAGTCATATCCGAACAGGCTACAAGCACAGGAATAACTAACAAAAACAGTAAATACTTTGTTATAGTTTGCATAAAATACCTCCATTTAATCAATTAGGGACTATAATGTTCGTACAAAAATACAAAAAAACAGCTAAATTATTAATTTTACATTTCAATTTGGCAAATATAGCTTTTGAACTAATCCTATTGACTAAATAATAATTACCTGAATATCAGTTTTAAAATCGAAAAGTCATCCCTTAATTTTTTTTCTTCAGTCAATTCAACAATGTATTTATACAAATCTTCAAGGTCATGTTGGTTTTCAACAAAAAAATTATAGAGTATTTTACTGAAATCCTCATAATTCCATAAAGTATTATGGGGTAATTTTACTTCATATACTCCGTCAGAAAATATATATAAGTCTGAAGAAGGAGGAATTTGAACAGTTTTGCTAACGAATTTTATTTTTGGAAGTCCGCCGATAACCATATTTCTGCAACCCAACATGGATAATTCTTTCCCCGACACAAGAAGAGCCGGAGGATGACCTGCACTCGAATAAGTTAATATTCTTGATTTCAGATTATAAATTCCATACCAAATTGAAAAATACATATCATTTTCAGATGACATTTGATATGTATTGTTTAAAGAATACAGGACTGCTTCGGGATTAGTAAAATCAGTATTCGGAAGTGAAAGGTAGTTAAGCATATTCAATACCGATACGGAATACAATGCCGCTTTGACTCCATGACCTGAAACATCAATTAAATAAACTGCTAAATTGTCCTTATCAAGCATCTGATAGCCGAATGAATCACCTCCTAATTTTGAAGAAGGAGCAAAGAGCCACTGAGTCCCGATGTTTTTCCCGTTCAAGGAGCGAGGCATTAAAGACCTAACATACTCTGCAGCACTTGCGAGTTCACCCTCAATAATATCAAGTAAATTATCTTTCAGTTCATTAGCATTTATGAGTTTTTTATTTATTTCCGCAATTTCATTAAAATATTTTTCAAGCTTATCCCTAGTTTTTTTTAGTTCAATTTGTGTGTGCATTCTTACAAGAAGTTCTTCTTTCTCATAAGGTTTGGAAACAAAATCAACTCCACCGGTTTTAAAGACTCTGATAATATTTTCAGTACCGGATTTAGGAGTAAGAAAAAAAACAGGTATATCTTTCAGACGTGGATTATTTTTAATTAATTCGCATGTTTTAAAGCCGTCTAATTCAGGCATCATAACTTCAAGAAGAATAATATCAGGAGTAATTTTCTCAAGCATGCCCAAAGCCTCTACCCCACTAGCGGCTGAAGAAATATTATATCCTTCATTCAATAACATCTGACTAAGAGTCTGAATGTTTTCATGCGAACCATCTACAATAAGAACTAGAGGTTTTTGTATGTCAATATTTTCGTTTATCATTAAGCTATCTAAAAAAATAAAGTTCTATTCTTAAAACAAAAATAATAATAATTAACAAAATACAATGTTTTAAATAATTATTTATTTTCTGTTGGATTGAAAATCAGAATAACTAACAGTCTTCATTTGAACGGGGAATCAAAAAATGAGAGAAATAATATATCTATGATATTTAATTGTGAGAGTTTCAGAATGCAAAAATAAATCCAAGAATCTCGGGCCAGCGGGTAACTACAATAACTCTAAGTCCAAGTAGAGTTCCAAAACCTATTAAAGTAAAACCTGCAAATTGATGTATTCTCTCGAAAAATTGAGCAGACATGCGGTCTTTGTAATGCACCAATACTCTTATTAACAGATATAACCATAAGAAATTACCAAATCCAAATCCTAAAGAAAAAGCTATATTGCTAAAGACATTATTTTCAATTAAGCCGAGGGCATGTACATTCATTGTCACATAAGTTAAAGATGGAAGAAAAGTCGGGTTTGCTACATTTGCCATAGCTACAGCAATACCTAAAAGGAAAGGACCTTTGTGGGATAAATTCTGTAAAAAATGAACCTTTTTTTGAGCATCAATGTCAATAGGTTCAGCAACTTTATGTTTTATTTTAAACTGGACTACACCAAAGACAATAACCGAGATAATAACCAATAACTGAAAACCGAGCATTATCAATGGATGACTGTCAAACATGTTAGAAACCAGTTTTAGAATTGTTGAAGTAGCAAAAATTGCCAATAGACAATAGAAGAAATCCATTAAAGCGGTACCGAAAGCACCGTACATACCATGCCTAACACTTTTGTCCAAACCTAACCTCATTGCTGTTACTGCAACGGGACCCGGAGGAATAGCCAGTACAAAGCCGACAACAATTCCTACAAATAAGGCTAAAAGCATAGTTTACCTTTTTTTAAAATAAATTATTTCAAATCTTTATTTATGACGTTCATAAACAAAAATGTGTGTAAAAATCTGTACACAAAATACAAATATTTATGCAAAATTTCAAACATATTTTGAATATTAATGTTAATTTTGCATGAAGAATTTTTAACTTTTCTATAATATAATATTAAATATTATTGTATAAATGATAAAACAAATGCAGATGGATACTACATTTTTAAACATTTTTTGGAACTTAACCAGCGAACATTTATATTGTAAAAAGGAATTGGACTCCTTTACAAAATTTAATAATAATTAAATGAATCCTTCAGCAAACTCACCAAAACCTGAATTAAAACCTCGTTTAGGACTATTTATAACTATGGCTATTGTTATCGGTGCGGTAATAGGTTCAGGTATATTCAAAAAACCAGCTTTGATGGCAGGTCAACTCGGCTCTCCTGAATTACTTTTATTGGTGTGGCTTGTAGCAGGTATCGTAACACTTTTCGGTGCCCTTACAAATGCCGAAGTTGCCGGAATGATTTCAGCCACCGGAGGACAGTATGTTTTTTTCAGGAAGATGTACGGAGAATTTGTAGCTTTTCTATATGGCTGGGCGATGTTTGCCGTAATTCAAACCGGTTCAATTGCTTCTATTACTTATATTTTCTCTGAGTATTCACAATATTTTGTTCATCTACCAAGATTTTCTGCGGGAATAGAGCAGGGTATATTATTGCATATACCGTTTATCGGGAATATTTTTCCTCTACAAAATATAGGGGTCAAGTCCCTGACTATTGCTGTTATTTTTATACTGACATGGATAAATGTACGTGGTGTATTGCTTGGCGGAGGAGTTTCTGCAATTTTCACTTCTATGAAAGTTCTTGCGATTTTAATATT
>JBAYGQ010000303.1:0-4325 GCA_041666585.1 Bacteroidota bacterium | reverse complement strand
TTCATAATAAAATTTCCTTAATAATTATTCAGATAAATTAAATTTCAAATTATAAAGCGTAAGGAACACCGGGAACTTTCTGATAAGAAAGCACACATTCGATGTAACGGTTTGGTGAGCTACCTTGCAACCAGCCGTTAGCAGTTTTCTTAATCCAGATTTTCACATAAGTCCATTCTGCGCTGTTGCCTTCTTTAGTTCTCATTACAATAACAACACCTCCACTTTGAATATTAAGTGCAGGGTCATCAAGCCAAACAGTTCTTTCCTGAAAACTTGCAGCACTAAGAGCTTGGCTGTCGAAAACACTATCTAAAGAAGGAGAATCCCAAATGCGATCTGAAGAAATTTCAGTAACAGGAGGATTACCACCACTCCAGTTATAACCGACTGCATTCGGAGAACCGATTTCAATAGTTCCGGCTACACGGGTATCAAGAGCGAAATTCCAATACTGACTGTTTGCAACTGTTAGTATCTTTGGAGTTCCATCTGCCTCACTAAAGAAGTCCAAACCGCTACCGAGAAGGGATGCGTATTCATAGACATAAATCGGGGCATTGTTGTTATTGTTGATAAATCTGGTGGCAGGAGACCATGTAACGGGTAATTCGGTACTATATTCACCGTTTGTGAATTTTGCGAGTACTTTAAAAGTATAAACCGTACCTTCAGTCAGATTAGAAATCGTAAGTTCTGTCTGACTTTTATTTACTGAAATCGGATTAAAAGTACCCGGAGAAATACGAACTTCGTAGCCTTCAAATAAGGCATCTGCTTTAGAAGGAGAGGCATCCCATCTGATTTTAATTTCGGTAGCATTCAGTGTTGATGCACGAACGTTGCTGACAGCCTGCGGTTTCGGGTTGTCTGTCGGATTTGTTGTTTCATTGCATGCTGAAATAAGAATTCCTGCAAATGCAAAAAGTACGATAAGTATTCTGAATTTCATTGGAACCTCCAAAAGGTAAAAAAATAAAAAAAATTGTTTACATTATAAAGTTTGACATAGATTCAAAAATATATTAATAAGCAACTTTAAACGAAAAATATATATACTTATTTTATCTTAAAGAAAAAAAACACTTTAATAATAAATTTTCAGAAACTTTTTTCTTCAATTCATAACTCATAATTCATAATTCATAATTATAGAATCACTCATCCTGCTGAATTTCAATAGGTTCCCAGCTTAATCCTTCGCAGGGTACATAATCTTTTGTGGGATGCTCATCGAAAATTTTACACAATTGGCTGGTTACGTCAAAATGACGGCATTGTCCGCATAGTGTTTCTTCCTGAAAAATTTTAATTCTTTCCTGAAACTTCTGATATTGCCTCCAACCCGGATAAGCGGCACCAAGCCATAGAATAAAGGCAACAACCCACCAATATTCCCTAAGATTAATTACATCAATCAGAAAAAAAGTAAGAATAAAAATAATTGCCGAACGAAGTAATATACCCCATACAACCGAGCCGGTAGTAACAACAGGCTGTAATGAACCATCCGCATCGTCTTTCCCTTCGCGAAACATCAGAAGGTCAACCGCTTTATCAAATATTTCTTTTGGTTCAGGCATAATAAATTTAATTAATAACTAAAAGAATTTTTTAGTCCGTACGTATTTGTTAAATTAAACAAAAATAAATTAATAAAAGAGAAAATGCACGATATTCCAAATATAAATAGACGCATTGAAATACTGCCGGATTTTATCGCTAACCAAATAGCCGCCGGTGAAGTAGTCCAAAAGCCGGAATCGGCGGTTAAAGAACTCGTGGAAAATTCTTTGGATTCGGGTGCAGATACGATTGCAGTATTTATCAGGGAAGCGGGCAAGCAGTTAATTCACGTTGTGGACAACGGAACTGGTATGTCCCGCGAAGACCTTGAATTATCCTGTAGAAGACACGCAACAAGCAAGATATTTTCTACTGATGATTTGGAACATATAAAAACATTCGGCTTCCGCGGTGAAGCTCTGGCTTCAATCAGCTCCGTAGCTAATCTTGAAATCAGAACAATGCAGGAGAACGAATCCCACGGCTGGAAACTGACTCTGGAACCGATGAAAACCGAAATTATCGAACCCTGCAGTACACCGAAAGGGACACAGGTTTTTGTCAGAAATTTATTTTTCAATGTTCCCGCAAGACGAAAGTTCCTCAGGTCGAATCTGACTGAATTCAGATATATTGCAGACACTATGGTAAAGTTTGCGATTATTCACAATTACATAAGAATTACATTTTACGACGGAGACAATCTGATTTTCGATGTTGCCCCTTCCTCTCCAGAGCAAAGAATATTAGAGCTTCTCGGCGAAAAAACCGCAAACTCACTTCTGAAAATTTCTCACGAAAATGAATTTATAAAAGTGAGCGGATATGTCGGACTACCTCATCTGGCAAAGTTGTCCAAGTCGGCACAGTATCTTTATCTGAATAAACGAACAATTCAAAGCAAGTCACTCAGTCATGCAGTTTATAATGCTTTCGAACATCTTTTGGAAAAAAATGCTCACCCGCTTTTTATTCTGAATCTTGAAGTTGACCCTGTGATGGTTGATGTAAATGTTCATCCCCAAAAACATGAAGTAAAATTTGACGACGAAAGAATAGTATATAAACAAATATTGACGGCTGTTACAAAATCACTTTCCGAAAACAATCTGATACCCGATATCCGATTAAAAGAACAAAACGCAGACTCTCCTTTTGAAAAAATGGAATTCACTACATCAGGTAAAAACACTGAATATCTTATGGTCAACAGAGAAACCGGAGAAGTGATTGAACCTGTAATGAGGCAGGAAAGAAATGAAAAAGATTTTCGTTTTCAGCCTGCCGATAGAGCTTCCTTCGGCGAGATAAACAGATTTAATCAGGCTTTAGCTAATAATAATTTCGAATTGAAAGATTTATTCGGATCAAAAACTGAGAATACTGATTCAGTTGAGTTCCCTTCGACAGGCTCAGGGAACAGCCTTTCGGACCTTGAGCCTGCCGAAACGTCAAAGCAGAGTATTTTCCCTTCAGCAGGCTCAGGGTACGGTCCTTCGGCAAGCTCAGGGAACTTCAGAATCTGGCAACTACATAACAAATATATATTCTGCCAAACTCAAACAGGGGTAATGATTCTCGACCAGCACGCCGCACATGAACGTGTGCTGTATGAGAAGGCAATAAAAGCAATGAACCGTGAATTTGCTTATTCCCAGAGTTTGCTTTTCGGAGTGAAAGTAATGCTCAATACCGGAGAAACAGCAATAGTACACGAATTAGAAAATGATTTCAGAGATTTGGGATATGACTTTGAGTTTTCCGGAGATGGTTCTATTACTTTAACGGGTGTTCCGCTTGATGTTAAATCAGGTATAGAAGAGTCATCTTTTAAAGAAATAATAGAGCAGTTCGAAGAATATCAGAAAATACGTCATACAAATAAACGAGATAACCTTGCGGCATCCTTCAGTTGCAAGGCGGCAATAAAAACCGGACAATATCTTACGTCAGAGCAGATGCAAAATCTGATTACTGATTTATTTAAATGCGCTATGCCCTATGCCTGCCCTCACGGCAGACCGACAATAATTGAGTTTAATCTTGAAGAATTTGATAAAAGATTTTCCAGAACTTAGATTAATTCTGAATGCTGAATTCTGAATGCTGAATGAAAAAAAAAAGAAAACGTTAACAAAAATAACTCATAATTCATAACTCATAATTCATAATTAATTTTGTAAACAAACTTTTTTTTTATCTTATAAAATCTTATCTTTGTGTACTATGTTATGAAAATCTGAGAAAAAAAATTTGAAAATGAAATTTAACATATTTTCCATTATTTTTAACGGAGGTTTAGAATGAAGTCAAAAATTACAGTAGCAATCGTTGCATTGGCTTTATTGGTGCTTTCGAGTACCGGAGTTTTCGCGCAGAAATATACACATGCAATTTCTGCAAACCCAATCGGTTTAGTATTTGGATTATTTAATGCAACTTATGAACAACAGGTTGCTCCGATTAATTCTTTTACAATTAACGGATACTACTGGTCAATCGTTGACTGGGCGGCTTATGGTATTGGCGGTTCATATCGCTGGTATCCGAAATTATTTGATGACGGCAAAAGACCCTTAGAAGGATTCAGTTGCGGACCGCTTGTTCAAATCGGATTCTGGAAATGGAACGGTTGGGGTACTTACAGCGATTACGGTGGGGTATCATTTGCAATAGGCGGCGAAGCCGCATATAAATGGGTATTCGGCGGATTTGTCGTAGAACCTTCAATCAATCTTGTATTTAACTTAAGCAAAGTA
>JBAYGQ010000302.1:0-4332 GCA_041666585.1 Bacteroidota bacterium | reverse complement strand
TTCCTCGGGTCAACACCGAGATTAATCGCTACTTCAAACGATTCATCAAATTTTGCTGTTGCATTTTTCTTTACGATATTAATTGCATCGGGAAAAGCGAAAGTTTGCTTTCCGTCATAAGCTTTTACTAATGCTTTATATCTTTTACCTGTCTTTTTCATGGTTTTTATACTATATTTATTATAAAATAAAATTATCCTTCTACAACAATTCCTACACTTCTTGCAGTGCCTTTAATCATTTCGACTGCACTTGCAATTGTATCGCAATTTAAGTCTTCCATTTTAATTTTTGCTATCTCTTCGCATTGAGCTACTGTAACCTTACCTACTTTAACTTTGTTAGAGGTAGGGGAGCCTTTAGCGATTCCCGCGGCTTTCACTAACAGAACCGGTGCGGGTGGTGATTTTACGATAAAAGTAAACGACTTATCTGAGAAAAAAGTTACCAATACGGGAAGTATAGTGCCTTTTTGTTTTGCCGTTTTTGCGTTGAACTGTTTGACGAATTCCATTCCGTTCAGACCTCTCTGACCGAATGCCGGACCAACCGGAGGAGCCATTGTTGCTTCGCCTGCATTTAACTGCAACTTGAATGTTCCTGCTACTTTCTTTGCCATTGCTGTACTACTTTATATTATTAAAAATTTGCTTCTATTTAAATCTTAATGATTTTCTAACTCTACCTGACTGAAATCCAATTCTACGGGTGTCTTCCTTCCGAGAATTCCTACTTCAACTTTCAGCTTTTGTTTTTCATTATTAATTTCTTTTACAGTACCGTTAAAATTCGTAAACGGACCGTCAATAACTTTAACAGGGTCGCCGATTTGGAACGATGTCTCGATAGTTGTAATACTCTTACGCTCTTCGACCCTACCGATAATTCTGTCAATCTCGTGCTGTTGCAGCGGAACAGGTTTTGTTTTGCTACCGACAAAGCTTACGATTGAAGGAACTGACTGTATAATTTCAATAATCTTTTTATCCATAAAGGCTCGAATAATTATATAGCCCGGTAAAAAGTTCTTAATTCTTGTACGTCTTTTTCCGTTTCTTACTTCAAAAACAGTTTCCTGCGGAATAATTACTTCGGAAATTTTTTCTTGCAGGTTTAGTCTCTTAATCTCGGCTTCGAGAGAAACTTTCACCTTAGTTTCATGTCCGGTAAATGTACGTATAGCATACCATTTAAGCTCGTATTGAGACTCGGTCTGCGTCGGTTCTGTGTTTGTTTCTTCGTTCATCTTATATGAAGATCAATTTAACAAGAATGTCCATTACCTTATCAATCCCGAAAACGATAACCGTAATTGCAATAGTTGTGGCAATAACAACAATTGTAGATTCTTTCAACTGGTCTTTAGTGGGCCAGGAAACTTTCTTCATTTCTTTTACGACATCGTTAGCAAACTCTTTGATTTTGCCGATCATTTTAACCGCCAAATTTATATAAAAACTTCATTTCAAATAGCAGGGGCGGCAGGAATCGAACCCGCAGCCTACGGTTTTGGAGACCGTCGCTCTGCCAGTTGAGCTACACCCCTTAGTAGTTTCTGAGCTGATGACCGGGATTGAACCGGTGACCTCATCCTTACCAAGGATGTGCTCTACCAACTGAGCTACATCAGCTTCTTTCATTCCGAGCGGGAAACGGGGTTCGAACCCGCGGCCCTCAGCTTGGGAAGCTGATGCTCTACCAACTGAGCTACTCCCGCATGCTTCTCCAATTTCTTCTACTGCGGAATTTCTTTACTATATGTCAATTCAGCTTTCCGAGCCTTTTCTTTACGTTAGAGCGGGAGACGAGATTCGAACCCGCGACCCTCAGCTTGGAAGGCTGATGCTCTACCGACTGAGCTACTCCCGCATTTCCTCAGTGGGCAGGGAAGGGTTCGAACCTCCGTAAGGCGTAGCCTAGCAGATTTACAGTCTGCCCCGTTTAACCACTTCGGTACCTGCCCAATTTAAAGGACACAAATTTAAGAAAACTTTTTTTTATATTCAATATTTTTTTTAATTATTAATTAGTACACATTATAGCAATTCTTATAATATTTTCTTTAATTCTTGTCATTTCAATAGCTTAAATGATATTTAACATATTTATATTTTTAGTTTGAATTAAAATATATTTTGGGTACTTGCATTTAGTATTTAACTTTGTAATTCTATTTTTATGTAAAAAACGATTCTTAATTATTTTTCAACCCGGAGTTTTGAGATGGAAAACAGTCCTTATAATGCAACTATCAGCGGAAAAATTCTTATAACGCCTGATTTAATGGTGCTGAGAATCCGAACCGACGAGCCGCGAAAAGAATTTAAGGCGGGACAATTTACTTCTATAGGTTTGCTGGCATCCGAACTCCGCTCTCCGAATTCGGTCATAACCCTCGAAAGAATTGACGATGATGAACTTATTGTCCGTTCTTACTCCATTGCTTCGGCTAACCACGAAACACAGAACTTTGAATTTTATATCAGTCAGGTTAAATCAGGACAGCTTACTCCACGAATTTTTAATCTTACTCTCGGCAACCGCATTTGGATTGATAAAAAAATAACCGGTATTTTCAGTCTGAACGAAGTACCGGAAAATTGCGATATAGTAATGGTGGCTACCGGTACAGGTCTTGCTCCTTATATCAGCTTTCTGAGGTCGCATCTGAATGAGCATAAAAACGTAAAACTCGCTGTATTTCACGGTGCCGCTTACCCTTGGGATTTGGGATATTTCAGTGAATTAAGTTTTATCAGCCAGACTTTTCCGAATTTCTATTATTTTCCGACTTTGCTGAAAGCCGATGATTCATGGGCAGGTTTACGCGGATATATTCAGACGCATTTAGAAAACAAGGTTCTCGAAAGTTCCGGGATAGAATTAAATCCCGATAAAACTCACTTCTTTCTTTGCGGCAATCCCAAAATGGTTTCTTCAGTTTCTGAATTTCTTGAAAAATACAATTATACAAGAAATACAAAAAAGGCTGTAGGCTCTTTGCATGTTGAAGAGTATTAAAGGCACAAGCTTGATTTTTATTGATGAAAATATACCTCTGCTTTCCGATATTTTCGGTCAGTTTTTTTCTGTCCACAATTTTAACGGAAGGCTTCTTACAAATGCAGAATTAGTTTCGAATAAATGTACTGCTCTTATTTGCCGCTCCACAACTAATATCAACGAGACTCTGCTGAAAAATACTGAAGTTAGATTTGTTGGAACCGCTACTTCCGGAATAGACCACATTGATACTGATTATTTAAGACAAAGCGGTATCCATTTTGCTTATGCTCCGGGTTCCAATGCCAACTCAGTAGCCGAATACGTGATATATTCAATTTTACTTTGGGCAAAACCTAACGGATTTGATATAAAAGGTAAAACACTCGGAGTGGTTGGATTCGGTAACATCGGTAGTATTGTGGCTAAGTACGGACATTATCTCGGATTGAAAATCCTTGTAAACGACCCTCTACTTAAAGAAACAAATTTCAGTTTTCCCGATTACACGAGTTACGCAGAACTTGATGAAATCTGCTCCCAATCTGATGTGCTTACTAACCATGTACCTCTTGTTTCCGACGGTATGCACCCGACATATAATTTATTTTCAGCCGAACAGATTAATTTAATTCCGCAAAATGCTTTGATTATCCTTGCTTCCCGCGGAGAAGTTGTAATTGAAACCGCACTTATTAAACGACTGAAAACAAATTCAATTTGTGCCGTAACTGATGTCTGGGAAAATGAACCGCAAATCAATCCTGTGCTTGCGAAGCTCTCACTTCTGATTTCACCGCACACCGCAGGTTATTCGTTCGACGGAAAAATGAGAGGAGTTTTGCAGATGGCAACCTCTTACGAAAATTTTGCAAATGTAAAGCTTGATTTATCATCTATACAAAACGAATTGAAATCATATTCACCGCTCCAACCCGAAAAATTCAGCGACTATTCATTTCTTTTCGAACAACTCAGCATAAGCAGACATTTTAAAGATGACCATTCAAATCTTATAAACACTTTGGAACTGCCTAATGGAGAGCGTACCAAAGCATTCGACCGACTTCGAAAAACATATCCAAAGCGAAGAGAGATTCTCTAACTTCAAACCCATATATTCCCCCTTATCAAAGGGGGTTAGGGGGTTGTTGCCTTTTAGTGAATAGTGAATAGTGAACTGTGAAAAATTAAAAATGAAAAATGAAAAATAGAATTGGTTTGTCATTCTGAACGCAGTGAAGAATCCAACCTTTAAGCTCTTGAAAAAATGAAAAATGCATGAAGAATGTCATTCCCGCGAATGCGGGAATCCATCTGTTATTCTTG
>JBAYGQ010000301.1:0-4341 GCA_041666585.1 Bacteroidota bacterium | reverse complement strand
ATGTTTTACTGTTTTCTTAAAAAATCTTATTCCTGTCCAACCAACGGTATTTAATTTCTTCTGCTCGTATGCATCTCCTTCAAAAAAATATTCTATTTTTCTGAAAACCAATTCCATAAAAACAGTCTGTGGACAGAGCCAGCCGCACCAAATCCTCCCCCATCCCGCAGTAAACAAAATAACAAAGACCGCAAGAGACAAAAATGCAAGTGCAAAAATATAAAAATCCTGAGGCCAGAATGCTAAACCGAATATTATAAACTGTCTGTTAATTACATCAAGTAAAATTGCAGGCTGACCTTTTATTTTCAGAAAAGGTAAAATAATAAACATAATAAAAATAAAATAACCTGTTGCCATTCGCCATGAATGCATCTTGCCTTTGGGCTTTTGGGGATATATCCAGATTCTTTTACCTTTTCTATCTATATTCGAAACTTTATCCCTGAAAGATGTCCCTGTCTCAGTTATAAGCGGGTCAACTTCTTCATATATTTTGTCGTAAAAACTTTCTCCGTCCTTAGAATCTTCTATCATTAATAATTCCCGAGATATTTTTTCCTGCATTATTAAATCAGAATCAAGGTGTAAACAACTGTCCCTGAGCCGCTTTTGCATTAGGCGGATTCGTGCCTCTAAGAGTTAAAATATAACTTGCCACCTGTAAGATTTCAGCTTTTTTAAGGACTGTTTTCCAGGTAATCATACCTTTTTCAGGAACACCGTTCATAATGGTAGTAGCAATATTTTCAAATTTTCCACCGTGTATCCAGTAATCATCAGTCAGGTTTGGTCCAACACCGCCTTCTCCGAATTTACCATGGCAAGCTACACAGTTTTTAATAAATACAGCTTTACCTGCATCTAATCCTGAGGTTTCGGTAATCGGATTCAAATCAGCCTGAGAAAAGGACATATTTGTTGATAGTCCTCCGATTGATGCTAATTGCTTTTCTTCGGCAATTTTCATTTCTTTCGCATACTCCTGAGCTGAGTTGTCTCCGATTGAGGATATTTCATAATAAAATATATAGATAAAAGACCAGATGATTGTCAGTATAAACAAATAAATCCACCAAAGCGGCATAGGATTGTTGTATTCCTGAATACCGTCAAAACTATGGTCAAGCAGTTCGTCAGTAGGTTTTGCCATAACACTTACTCCATTTATTCAAAATTATTTTTTTCAAAAGGCAATGAACTTGCATAATCAATAAATTTTTTGTCAATTTTAATAACATAAACAAAAATCAAAACAAACATCCCGAAAAATATTATCAGCGAGATAATACCTAACAATTCAAATGTCCAAATATTTTCCAAAATTTGTTTAAACATTGTCTTTCCTATTTCGGTGCAGGTTTTGTTACTTTAATATCAGTTCCTAACCTTTGCAAATAAGCTATTAATGCAATAATTTTCTTTTGGGGCTGAACTATAATCCCTGAATTCTTCAAATCGGCAACAATAGTATTTGCCTGTGTATTGTAATCTGTAAGTGCAACATTTGAATAATTCTGAGGATAAGGTACACCCAAAGTAATCATAGCATTAATTTTTGCAGGAAGAATTGATAAATCAGCATCATCAACAAGTAACCATTTAAATCTCGGCATTATTGAACCGGGTGACATAGACTGCGGGTCATCCAAGTGGAAGTAATGCCAGGAATTCGGGAATCTGCCGCCCTCCCGCTCTAAATCAGGACCGGTGCGTTTTGAACCCCATTGAAAAGGATGGTCATAAACAAATTCTCCCGATTTGGCATAATCACCATATCGCATAGTTTCAGAGCGGAAAGGTCTGATTAATTGTGAATGACAGGTATAGCAGCCTTCTGCAACATAAATATCTCTTCCTGTCAGTTCAAGAGGAGTATAGGGTTTAACTGCGGCAATCGTCGATACATTCGTTTTAATCAAAAACATCGGAACAATTTCAACCACACTTCCGATTAAAATGACAATTAAAGCTGCAATCAAAAAGGGTATCGGCTTTGCTTCAAGTATTCTGTGTTTTATTGCTCCCGAAGGTTCACGATAAGATTTAGCAAGTGCGGGAGCCGATGCTTCTTCCTCGGCAAGAAATGAGCCGCCTCTCATGGTTTTGTATAAGTTCACTCCCATCAGAACAGCACCTGTAAAGTACAATGTACCGCCGACAGAACGAATTATATACATGGGTATAATTTGAGTAACAGTTTCAAGGAAATTTGCATACTGAAGGATTCCGTCAGATGTAAATTGTTTCCACATTAAACTCTGAGTTATTCCAGCCCAATAGAGAGGAACAACGTAAATTATTATACCAAGAAAACCTATCCAGAAATGAGCGTTTGCAAGCTTTTTAGACCAGAGATTTGTCCTGAATAATTTTGGTACTATCCAGTATAATATTCCGAATGTTAGAAAGCCGTTCCATCCCAAAACACCCACATGTACATGAGCAATAGTCCAATCTGTAAAGTGAGAAATAGCGTTTACTGACTTAATCGCAAGCATAGGACCTTCGAATGTAGCCATACCATAGGCTGTAATTGCTACTACTAAAAATTTCAATACAGGATCTTCACGAACTTTATCCCAAGCACCCCGCAAAGTAAGCAATCCGTTAAACATACCTCCCCAGGACGGAGCAAGCAGCATAATCGAAAATACTGTTCCCAAAGACTGTGCCCAGTCAGGCAGAGAAGAAAACAATAAGTGGTGAGGACCTGCCCAGATATAAATAAAAATCAGAGCCCAGAAGTGTATAATGGAAAGTTTATAAGAGTATATCGGTCGTTCAGCCGCTTTAGGAAGGAAATAATACATCAGACCTAAATACGGAGTCGTTAGGAAAAATGCTACTGCATTATGACCGTACCACCACTGCACAAGAGCATCCTGCACTCCTGCATAAACCGGATAACTTTTCAACAAACTGACAGGCAGTTCAACAGAATTAATAATATGTAAAACTGCAACTGTAACAAAAGTTGCTATATAGAACCAGATTGCAACGTACATATGCCTTTCGCGGCGTTTGATGATTGTCATCATCATATTAATTCCGAAAACAACCCAGATTAGAGTTATTAAAATATCAATGGGCCACTCAAGTTCGGCGTACTCTTTACCTGTTGTTATACCTAATGGTATCGTAACAACAGCAAGAACGATTATCAATTGCCATCCCCAAAAATGAATTAATCCGAGTGTATCACTGTACATGCGGGTCTTACACAGTCTTTGCAATGAGTAATAGACACCGAAAAAGATTCCGTTACCTACAAATGCAAAAATTGCACCGTTGGTATGTAAAGGACGTATATGGCTGAAAGTTAGCCATGGGATACCGAAATTGAGAGCGGGTATATAAATTTGAAATGCGATGGTTAAGCCTACCAGCATACCGATTATCCCCCAGATAACCGTTGCTTTAATAAACAACATGACTATTTTGTTGTCGTAACGAAACGATTCCAAATTTGTCTCAGATTGAAGAGGTACGGAATGTTCCATAAGCCTTCCTTTAAATAATTACTATAATTTATTTTCTGTTTTTATTTCACAAACTGTCTGCTTGTCATCAGCAAGAATTCTTACTGAAGGAGTAAAAGTATCTTCGTACTGATTGTTAGATACAGCCCAGATAAATGCCCCAAGAAAACTGAGAGCCATCCCGAAACTAACCAAAATTAATACTATTATTACAGACATACTTTTTTGTACCTACTTCTTAAACCGAAATTATTTTTTCTTAAGTATATGACAAGTGTAAATGAAGTTCCTTTTTATAATTATTATTTTTTTAAATTAAGTAATTATTTGAAAAAATCAAAATAAATCAGAGAAAAAAGTCCTAAAATAATTTTTTCTTCTTAGCATGGAAGCTAACACTTAACACTGTGAACAGTACTACATTTATTGAACTTAGGGGCATTAAAATCGCCGCTAACACAGGAGATAAGTAACCCGTTACAGCAAAACAAAAACCGACTAAATTATATAAAATAGATAGTATAAAACTAAGATACACAGTACTCAGACATTTTTTTGAAAGCTGTAAAAATTTCGGAAGTAGCAAAATGTTTTCTGATGACAAGATTGCATCAGAACCCGGTGTAAAATTAGCTGTGTTGTCTGTTAATGCAATACCGACATCGCTCTGAGCTAATGCTCCTGCATCATTTAATCCGTCTCCAATCATTAAAACCTTATCACCATTATTCTGCAATTTCTCAATAAAATTCAGCTTATCTATTGGCAACTGACGGAAATGGAACTCGGCATTTTTTGGAATTTTTTCCTCAAGAATCGCAAGTTCAGATTCATTGTCGCCTGATAAAATTACAATTTT
>JBAYGQ010000300.1:0-4344 GCA_041666585.1 Bacteroidota bacterium | reverse complement strand
TTTTCAAATATAGTGAACAAACTTAATGTTGAATAATCAGTCTGAAACTATAGATTTTATTCCCGGAGTTCAAGATTAAAATATAGCATCCGTTTGCAAAAGCTTTCGTGTCAATTCCGTAAATGTTCTCTGCGCCGGCGTTCCAGCTTGAATTATAAACAGATTCAGATAAAAGATTTGTAATCAGGATATTGTACTGTTCTGCACTCTCAGAGCTAAAATCAATATATAATTTATCTGTTACAGGATTTGGATATACCTTAATTTTACTGCCGGTAAAGCCGTCTATCACTTTATTATATACAAACCTTATACTGTCGGACATCTCCGAAACACAGCCGTTTTCGTCTGTTACCTGCACATTGTATCTGCCTGTTTCTTTCGGTACATAAAACTGTGCAACTTCTCCGATAATTTTCGCACCGTTCAAAAACCACTGATTCCCCTTTGTTGCAGAGGACATAAGAAGCGTATTCACAACCTGCACGACAGGTTTTGGAGGCAAAGGATTCACTCTGAGATTTTGCTTTGCCGAGCCGATACATCCGTTAATATTTTGGAAAGAATATGTTATTTCGTGGATACCGACTCCCGCTGTCTTAGGATTGAAATATCCCGAATACACACCTGTTCCTGCATAAGTTCCTCCCTCCGGCAAACCGCCTTTTAATTCAAATGCCGCTCCATCGGCACACACATCATATAATGGGTCTAAGGTTACGGCAGGCATAGGTTTTATTATTACAGACTGAATAGTGGAATCAGAACAGCTCTGCCCTGCTCCCTGAACAATTTTCAAAGTTGCATTTCCCGCCTGAGTCCATCTGATAATCACACTGTCTCTGTCATCAAATCCCTGAATCAAGCCGCCGAGAACTGACCATTTAAATACTGCACCGGCTCTTGCAGGAGTTCGGTAAACTTCAGTTGTATTCTGGCAGGCATCGGCATTTCCCTGAATCGAAGGTTTGTATTTATCGAGAACGGTTACGTTTGTAGTAGCTTTTGCGGGGCAACCGCTTTGGTTAGTAACAGTAACTTCAACAGTTTTAGCTCCGGGAGTCAACCATGTAATTATTAAATTATCGTTGAAAGTACCCCCGCCCGATTCGATTATATAATCAACTCCTGCTGTACCTGCAATCACCCAGGAATAAGAACTAAAGCTCCCGACTGAATAGTTGTGTCCGCTTGAATTGCGACAGATATTTGTCGGAGAAGTCAGGAAAACGGGATTAGGTGCGGGATAAACCTGCTGTGTTAAAAAAGCATCAGCACGGCATCCGTACTGATTTATTGCAGTCAGTGTGATTGTCTTTGAGCCGACGGTCAGCCATGTCAGAGTAGCCGAACTGTTTGTATATAAACCGCCTGCGCTTAGTCTGTAATCAATATCTTTAGTACCCGAAAAACTCCAGATATAATTTGTAAAATTAATATCAGCATTGACTACCAAGACATTTCCCAGACACCATTGATTTGTTGAAGCTGTTAAATTAGCAGAAGGCTGTGGCTGAACATTCACTGCACAGCTGTTATTCCCGACACATCCGAATTCATTTATAACGGTTAGAGTAATAGTTTTTATTCCCGATGTTAGCCAGACCACAGAAAAACTCGCACTGCTCAGGCTACCCCGTGATAGGAAATAGTCAACTCCGTTCTGACCTGTAATAGTCCAGTTATAAACCGTAAAAGTAGAAGTGCTGTAATCATAACTCGCTTGTCCCTGACAGGCTGTTACAGGTGCCGAAATAAACTGGGGTGAAGGTTTGTCGCCAACATTTATAACAAGAGAATTTCCGTTAGTACAGCCGGAGCTATTTGTTACAGATACATTGACATACCAATGTCCTACTGTTAGCCAGGTAAGAGTGGCGCTGTTATTCGAACTTCCTCCGCCTCCTTCAACAATGTAATCTACTCCGTTTGTTCCGCCGAATGTCCAAACATAATTTGTATAACTTCCGGATATTGTATAAACTTTTCCTGTGACACCCCGGCAGGCTGTTGTATCACCCGGATTTGTGAATACGGGCTGAGGCAGAGCGTTAATCACTAAATCATGTCCGTTGTCAGTACCGATTAAATAAGGATAACTTGCCACTACTCTTATTCTGTACGCAGTACCCGCATAAGCATTATTCGGAATTGTAGCCGATATACTTCCCGAGCTAATACCCGGCAAAGTTCCTATACTCACCGGGTTTGTAAAATCTCCGTTCGGGTCGGAAAGTTGAGCGGTAAAGATATTTCCGGGTTCAAAGTTCCTACCGACGACAAAAGGAACTGTAACAAGCTGTCCTGCACACATCGGCGATAAAATACTTTGAGTAGCTATTGAATTATTACCTGAAAAAATGAATTTCTGTACGCGGTAATTATTGTAATCAGCCACATAGACATTACCGAGATTATCGCAACCCACACCCGTAGGACCGTTGAACTGTCCGAGTTGACTTCCGGGTGTTCCGAATTTAGTTATAAACTGTCCTGTTGAATTAAATTTTTGAATTCTATTATTTATATAATCTGTTACAAAAACATTTCCGTCTCCGTCAATAGCTATTCCGTAAGGAGTGTTGAACTGTCCGTCATTACTACCGAAAGCACCCCATTTGGTTATAAACGTACCGTTTGAATTAAATTTCTGTACTCTGTGATTATTCTGGTCAACCACATATACGTTATTCGAAACGTCCAATGCAATGCTCATAGGACCGTTAAACTGTCCGTCACCTGAGCCTGCGGAACCCCAACTAAGAATTAATGATGCAGAGCCGTCGTATTTTTTTACTTTATTTTGAAAGAAATCCAGAACATAAAAATTTCCGTTAATATCCACCGCTACATCGGAAGGACCGTTTGTAGCAAATTTCGAGATATAACCTCCGGTTGCATTGAAGCTCTGAAGTCTGTGATTTTCGAAATCGCAAACTTCCACATGTAATTCCGGACTGAAATAAATCCCGTGAGGTCTGTTGAACTCACCGTTGTTTGTGCCGAAATTGCCCCATTTAGTTAAGAAGTTTCCGTTGGAAGTGAATTTTTGTATGCGGTGATTTTCTCGGTCGGACACATAAATATTATTTGCATTGTCCACCGCAATATCATAGCAACTGTTGAACTGACCGTCTCCGGTGCCGTAGATGCCCCAGGAACGTTCCGCAACATATTGAGAGAAAGAATGGTTTAAACCGTAGGAAAGAAATGCGAATAAAACAACAAGTAACTGTTTCATAATCTTTTTTCTCAAATTGTTTAAGAATGTTACTTCATTTTAATTTTATAAAAATAATAAAAAGTAAAACATTTTTCTGAAAAAATTAATTTAATGACAAAAATCATTATTAATAATCGAAATTTTTTATTAAGTTGAATTTTTAGGAAAGCAACTGATTGTGCTTTCGGTGTATTTTTTATTTTTGGAGGTTTCTTTATATGAACATCTATGTTGGCAATTTGAAATTTACTTCTACCGAATCGGAAGTAAGAGCATTATTCGAGCAATACGGCTCGGTTTCGTCCGTAAAAATCGTAAAAGACAAACAAACAGGTAAATCTCGCGGTTTCTGTTTTGTCGAAATGCTTGAAGATAACGATGCAAAAAATGCAATCGAATCTTTGAACGGCACAGATTATAATGGTAGAAATATTCAAGTTAACGAAGCAAGGGAAAGAGCTCCACGCCCCGCTCAGGACGAAAATTCATACAGACGCAGTTAGCATGTTGTTCGGATGCGATTTTTTCCCTTATAGACCAAAGGTTTTTATTTAAAGATAATTTGTTTTGCTAATATTAAGGTTTGATATAGAAAAAAATTTTACGCTGTTTTTATAAATCGGGAACTGAGGATTTTTCAGAAGAATCCTCACAAAATCGTTTTAGCATCCAAGATTTTTTTTAGAAAGCCGTATATTCACTTGAGTATGCGGTTTCTTTTTGCAACATTTCAAATTATCAGGATTGAGAAAAAATTCTGAATTCTGAATGCTGAATTCTGAATTTTTTTTTAGACGTAAAGGGTAAAAAATATTCCTTTTATTTAATAGCATTATTTTGTAAGTTTAGCATAACTTTCTACTCAATCTGTTAGGAATTTAAAATGAAAAAGATAATTTCTATCGTCATTTTTCTTTTCGCAATTTCCACACTGCACGCAACAGAATACAAATTTTTTACGGCAAAGCAGGGACTACCGAAGGCATTAGAGGCGGCGAAAGCATTAGGTAAAGATAGTATTAAATTGTATAAAGTGTATTGTTCGGAACTTTATGTTGATTATTACCTTCTTAATAAACCTGTTGAAACACTATCTGTTAATGATACAGTTGGAACAGCTC
>JBAYGQ010000299.1:0-4354 GCA_041666585.1 Bacteroidota bacterium | reverse complement strand
ATGTTAAAGAAACTGCACCCGGAAAAGGAACTACATTCTGGATAATTATACCTCAAAAAGCTTAAAGTTATTAATTTTTCTAAGAACTAATAATTCGATTCATCCCGCCATCTTACTATTTTCCAAACATCGACAGGTCTTTTTCTTTCTAATCTGAGATTAACTCTTCCCTGAATCCTAACTACATCAGAAGGATTAAAAACAATTGTAAGGTTAAATCCGCGGGAAATATCATTTGCTAAAGAATCACCTACTGAAATAATAACCTCATTCCAAAGAAGGTCAAGGCTCTGCGCCGCTTTGAATAATCCGTAAGTAGTTATCATATCCTCTTCTCGGCTGAATGATTCATCAATACCTTTATCATAATTTCTATATATAAAGGTAAAATTATCACTCATCAGATTTCCGTAAACAACTGTATCTTTAAAAATATAAGAATAACGAAAATTTTCGAATACACCTTCTATTGTAGTCTGGTCGCCGAGTATCGCATTTTTTGAGCCTCCGCTTGCAAGTTTGGGGGCAAAAGGATTATCACAGGAAATTAACAGAAATAATACTAATGAAAAAAGTAAAGCTAATGAGATAGCTTTTAGAAAAATTATTTTTATCTTTGATTGTTTGAATTTCATCATTAATTTAAGTATAGAATAATTCTTTTTTGACAAAATAATGAAAAATTTATGATTGAAACGGAGCTAAAATGAAAATATTGAAAATTTCAGGATTTATTATTCTTGGTTTATTATTTTTATTTGTGATAATTTCACTTTTTATGCCGGATAATTATAAATTCAAAAGAAAAATAATAATTAAAGCAGAACCTGAAGAAGTTTTCCCTTATTTCGAGGATTTGAGTAAATGGGAAGAATGGTCTGCATGGACTAAGAAAAGAGACTCAACATTACGTTTCTCGTACCGGAAAAAAGTCTCAGGTACTGGAGCAGTTCAGAAATGGACATCAAAAGAACTCGGCAATGGTTCGCTTACTATTGAGACTTCACATCCTGTTAAAATGCTCAGCTATTCTCTTGAAATGGACGATACTCAGATGAAATCCAAAATTGATATAAATCTTGTTCTGACCAAAAAAGGTACAGAAGTCCGTTGGGAAATGTCAGGCATGCTCGGATTTAATCCGGCTTTTCGTTGGTACGTTTTTTTGTTTCTCGAAAAATATTTGAGTCCCGATATCGAAGAAGGACTGACTAATCTTAAAAAGATAATTGAAACTAAGAAAAGTAATCTACCATGAACGAGAGAATTGAATTAATCAGAGGCGACATCACTCAGTTAAATGTTGATGCTGTTGTTAATGCGGCAAACAGTTCTCTAATGGGCGGAGGTGGAGTTGACGGTGCTATACACAGAGCCGCCGGAAATTCTTTGCATACAGAATGTATGAAAATTATTGAAACAAAAGGAAGATGTTCTGCAGGAGAAGCAGTAATTACAGGTGCAGGTAAAATGCCATGTAAATTCATTATCCATACTGTCGGTCCGATATGGAAAGGCGGTTCAAATAATGAAGAGCAATTGCTATCCATTGCGTATGTTAATAGTTTAAAGCTTGCTTTAGAAAATAATATCGAGACCATAGCGTTTCCGAATATCAGTACGGGTGTGTACGGTTTCCCTAAACCAAAAGCGGCAGAAATTGCAATCAATTCAGTAATAAATTTTTTATCTCTTGAAAAGTCAATATTAAAAGTATATTTTGTATGTTTCGATGATGAAAATTTTCAATTATATCAAAATCTTTTGAAATAGAATATCAGAATATGTTACAATTTAGTAAAAAAATATTTCTTCTTTTTGCTTGTTTGTTTATCCTTTTTGTTCTGTCGTTAACAGAAACTCTTGGACAAGCAGGGAAACCGATTACGCTTCGTTATGCAGACAGTCTCTGGGGACACAACGAAGCTAGCGGACTTGTCCGTCAGTTTCTCGGAAACGTAAAATTTGAACAAGGAAATGTAACCGTTACATGTAACCGTGCTATTCAATATATGAGTGCAAACAGAGTTGTTCTTGATGGAAACGTAGTTATAGTCCAGGAAGATTTAATTCTTAAAGCACCGCATATTGACTACGATGGAAATACAGGAATTGCAGATGCTACCGGAGGTGTGCAAATAAAAGATAATAACATGTTTCTTGTTGCTGATTTCGGAAAATATTCTACAAAAACAAGAATTGCCGATTTTTCAAAAAAAGTTAGAATTGAAGATGATTCTGTTATTATTTTCAGCAACGCAATTCAATATCACAGGCTGACACGAAACAGTTTTGCATTCGGTAATGTAGCAGTTAAAGGCAAATATTCAAATGTGATTCTTACAGGTGACACGGTAATAAACATACCCACAGCCAGATTTACTCAATCATACGGAAAACCCGTTTTATTTCAGATTGATTCAACAACTACAACTTATCCAAACTGGGACAGCGTAGGTAATAACAGTTTAATACCCAGAGAAGAAGTCCGGATAAAGTACGATACACTCTCTATCTCAGCGGACACAATGGAAGCTCAGCGTGAAAACGGAGAAACTTATTTGTTCAAGGGAAAAGTTGAGTTGTTTAAGAAAGGTGCTTCTGCAAAATCAAACAACGCTCAATATGAAAAAACTCAGGATATAATTATTCTTCCCGGAGAGCCTGTAGTATGGATGGATTCAACACAGCTACACGCAGATTCCATTGTGATTTCTGTCCCGCAAAATAGAATAAGTAACATACACGCATTCAGAAACGCTTTGACTGCAAGCAAAACGGATACTTCTTACAAGGACAGAATTGACCAGCTAATCGGAAATGAAATTCAGATATTTTTTCAGAATGACTCAATCAATTCAATTGCAGGCTACGGTAACGCTAAAAGCCTTTATTTTGGAAATGGAACTGACGAAAACAGCGAAAAAGGTGCCGCCAGAAATAGTTCTGATACTATCTTTATATATTTTGAAAATGGCGAACCGAATATAATCAAATGGACAGGTGGAGTAGAAGGGGAGTATTTTCCGGAAATTATCTATGAAAGAAATCCCAAAGATTTTTATCTGCCTACTTTCCGTTGGTCTGAGAATAAGCCGAAAAAGAAAATAATTAATGAAACCAGACGTTGAATATTATTAATAAACCTTTGACTATTATCAAGGAATATAAAATAGCACGAATTGCTACTATACTACTGATATTTTTATATAGTTCAAGCACAAGCTTTGCTCAGGGGACTAATGTAAATAAAAGCAGCTCTGCATACGAGGGTATGCATTTTTTTGTAGGATTCATGCAAAATGAAATATATAGAGTAGATGGCGGTATTGTTCTCCAGATTTACATTACATCACGCTATCCGGGTAAAGTTAATTTGAATTATTCAGGGTATTTAATCCAAAATTATGATGTAGTGCCAAAACAGGTTCTCAGAATTGATGTCCCCGAATGGATGGAAGTCCGGACATCAGAAGCTCTGATGAGAAGAACTGTAGAGATAAAAGCTAATGTTCCGATTGTTGTCTATACTTTTAACAGCCAGCAAACAACAAGTGACGGTTATACAGCAATTCCTGTATCTCAATGGGGAAAACAATTTGTTACAATCACCCAACCTAATGACCAGTACAAAAATTATATAGATACCCCTGATGGAGCAGACCCACAAGATTCGATGTCCCGTAGCGGCGAATTTATGATTATGGCGGCTTATGATTCTACGCTTGTGAATTACAAACCGACTGCTTTTACATGGAAAGGATCACCTCCGAATGTTATCCAATCTTTAATGATGAACAAAGGTGATTGCTATCTTGTCAAATCTTACCCGTCTGAAAGAGGTACAGGTGATATAAGCGGCACAATTATAAACAGTTCTAAACCTGTCGGGGTGATTTCCGGACATGTTCGAACTGCTATTCCACAAAATCCTTATCCAAATAACGATAAAAATCATCTTTGTGAAATGCTTCCACCAACGGATGCTTGGGGTAAAGAATTTATTTCTGTTCCTTACGGTACCAATGATGACGGTGACTGGTTTAAAGTTGCGGCTATTGAGCCGAATACTTTTGTATATTATACGAATCCATGGGGGACTCAGATGATTGCGTTGGCTAATTCAGGTGACGTTGCCAGCGTTTATGATGTCCCTTATGCAACAAAATGGTCATCAAACAAACCTGTTCAGATAGGGCAGTTTATGATGCATAAATTTAACCGTCCTGACTTGACAAGAGCATTCGACCCTAATTTTGTAATTCTGCCTCCTATTGAAAATTTTGTTAAATACTGTCTGTTTCAGACTTGCGGAAATCCACCTCAGAATCCTTTGCAGTTTGACCAACAGCAT
>JBAYGQ010000298.1:0-4354 GCA_041666585.1 Bacteroidota bacterium | reverse complement strand
TGTTAAAATCTGATGTCTTAGTGCCCTATTTTACTGAACGAATTTTATAATTCAATTTACAACAAAATAAGTTTTCAAAATAAAGAGATAAAGGATAAGGTGAAAATGTTAAAAATAAAATACTTGATTAGAGACTTTCAAAAGTATATTAGATTGATTGATCGCAACAATCTTGATTACGGAAGGTTATAAATTTTTTATAGTTCTAGTGACATAATAGAGCAAATGAAAATTTAGGAAAGAATTTTTTTAAATGACATATTAGCTGAAAACGGGAATTGGGTACTCTCTTTATGATGAAGGTTATTCTGCATGCTGCAGAGCTTGATAATTTTCGATTGTAGCTTAATTTAAAGAGTTGAAATTGCCAAAACTACTCAAATGAAATTTATTTTAGTCAATTATAATTATATATTTATTTTTTGACGTAATCTAAAAACATGAAAAAAACATGAAAAAAACACAATTTCCACTTAAAACAATTGAGAAGATTCTTCTTTCTTTTTTTCTAACATTGATTGTTCATTACTCTTATGGAAATAATATAAACAAACGAGAGTTATCTTTAGAAGTTTTACCAAACCTACAAAAGACGCAGAAAGTAGAAAAAGATTCAAAAACAATTTCAGGAATAATTAAGGACGTTCATGGCGAGGCTGTAGTAGGTGCAAGCATTATTGAAGTTGGGTCGTCTAAAGGAACTATTTCTAATCTTAATGGCAGTTTTACTTTAAACATAAAGAAAAATGCTACACTCCGTATCACAAGTGTCGGATATATTGAGCAGAATATTGCTATCGAGGGGAAAACAAAGCTTGAGATAGTATTAGAAGAAGATGTGAAGGCTTTAGAAGAGGTGGTTGTGGTTGCTTATGGAACTGTAAAAAAGTCAGGTTTAACCGGGTCTGTTTCACAGTTAGAAATGAAAGATGTGGTAAAAGCTCCGGTTACTTCTTTTTCTGAAGCCTTAGCAGGAAGAGTTGCTGGAGTACAGGCGTCCTCTAATGACGGACAACCTGGTACTGCAACGAATATTGTAATAAGGGGTGCTAATTCACTGACACAAAGTAACGCCCCATTGTATGTTGTTGATGGAATTCCCTATGAAAATGCTGATGCAGCTGCGTTGAATACTGATGATATAGAAACAATCTCAATATTGAAAGACGCATCTTCAACTGCACTATATGGTTCTCGTGGTGCCAATGGCGTTATAGTAATAGAAACTAAAAAAGGGAAAATGGGTAAGCCTATTATAACCGTAAATAGTACTTATGGCTTTCAAAGTTTACAAAAAAGGCATGAATTGATGGGGGCTTATGAGTTTGTAAAATACCAGGATGAGTTAAATATTGTAAGAAATGTCCCAGATCTTACAGAAAGACTTTATTATACCAATGGTAGAACATTGGAGTCTTATAAAACTATTGAAGGAATAGACTGGCAGAAGCATATAATAAAAGACTCAGCTCCTTTCAAAACAATGGATGTTGCTATACGAGGTGGTAATAGCCAAACTACATATTCAATATCAGGTTCAATTTCAGATCAAGATGGAATACTTATTAATACAGGAGCCAAAACAACAAAAGCCAGAATTTCTATGGAACAAAAATTTCCTGGTAAGAGCTTTTCTGTATTGGGTGCAGTCGCATCATTTTTAGGTTTAACATCCTATGGACCACCAGCTACTTCAGGACAGTTTACGAACTATACATTAGCGCAAACATGGGGCTATAGACCTACAGCCTCCGAAGGTGTTGATTTGTTTTCTTTAGCGATAGATCCAGACAACAATACGGCAAATAATTACCGCTTTAATCCCTATATGTCCCGTAAAAACGACCACACATATGACTACGGGAAAAACTTTAGTACATCCGTTTATTTCAGAACGAATATATTTAAAATTTTACGCTTATACTCATATGGAGCGGCCGCTTATTATAATACGCGTAACGACCGTTTTTATAATTCCGACACTCCACAGGGTTCGCCCTTATTGCCCGAAAACACAAGAGGAATTAATGGGAATGTCACTTACAGGGAAACCAAGATTTATTCAACTGAAAACACGTTGACTTACATAACGAAAATTAACAAAGTACATTCTTTGGATGCTACGGCAGGATTTTCCGCACAAATTACTCAACCTGAAGGATTTGGATTCTCTTCGCAAAATCTACCCAACGATGTGCTTGGTATGTCAGGTTTGGATGAAGGAGATGTGTATTCGACCTTAGCCTCCATAAGTGAAAATAGAATGGCTGCCTTTTTTGGAAGACTTAATTATGATTATAAGTCAAAATACTTGTTTACCCATACATCACGATATGATGGATCATCAAAATTTAGTCCTGCAAACAGGTGGGGATATTTCCCTTCTTTTGCGTTTAGTTGGAATATGCATAAGGAAACTTTTATGAAATCTCTTTCGGCTATTTCCGTCGCCAAATGGAGGTTAAGTTACGGGGTTACAGGCAATAACAGGGTCTCTGATTTTGCATATATGTCACAATTAACAACTCTACCTACCTCTGCATATTCGTTTAATAACGGAATACCTACGACTGCAATTGTACCATCAAACTTATCAAATCCAGAATTGAAGTGGGAAAGTACTGAACAAATAAATATTGGTTATGATATGGCTTTGTTTAATAAGAGGGTTGAATTAACAATAGATGCTTACAGAAAAATAACATCTGACCTTTTGCTGAATGCGGATATTCCGGCAACAATGGGATTGCTGAATGCTACCAAAAACATTGGTAGTGTTGAAAATATAGGACTTGAAATAACTATAAATACTGAAAATATCAAAGGTAAGAATTTTCTTTGGACAAGTAATTTTAATATTAGTTTCAACAAACAACGAATAAAAAAGTTAGCAGATGGACAATCTCAAATGATAACTTCAGCTATCGTAACAGAACCACCATTTATTTCGAGATTGAACGAAGAAGCTGGGAGTTTCTTTGGATATGTATGGAATGGTGTGTATCAATATGAGGATTTTGATAATCTGGGGACTGGACTATATATATTAAAAAAAGATATTCCTACTAACGGTAATGTCAGGAATACGATTCAGCCTGGCGATATTAAGTATAAGGATATGAATGGCGACGGTATAGTGGATGCCTATGATAAAGTTGTGATCGGAAGATCTCAGCCCATTCATACAGGAGGTTTTTCTAATAACATTATATATAAGCAATTTGATTTTAATGTGTTGTTTCAATGGTCGTATGGGAACGATCTCTTGAATTCGACACGCTATCAATTTGAAGGAAATGGTCCCCGACTTCCCGACTTGAACCAATTTGCAACTTATGAAAATAGGTGGACTCCAGACAACCCGAGTAATACTATGTATAGGGCTGGTGGGCAAGGACCATTAAATAGAGTTTCCAGCAGGTTAGTAGAAGATGGTTCTTATTTGAGATTAAAAACAGTTTCTGTGGGATACCGCGTTCCGGATAAAGTTTTAAAGAAAATTGGGTTGACTAATGCGAGATTTCATCTTAGTGCACAAAATTTATTTACACTCACTAATTATTCTGGATTAGATCCCGAAGTCTCAAGGTATTCTTCTCTTTTGCAGTCTGGTATGGATTATTGTGCTTATCCCCATGCTCAAACAATTGTTATTGGAACAAATCTTACTTTTTAAAAACATTCAAAAAGTTACATATTATGAAAAATAATTTTAATGTAATCATATTAGGATTCCTGTTAACATTAATCATGGTATCTTGCGAGAATTTTCTAGATACTAAACCCATAAATTTTCTTACTCCCCCCGTTGCATATAACACAGAAGAACAGCTGGAAGCCTCGCTAGCAGGTGTATATGATGCGTTAGGTGGAGTAAATTCTACAAAAGGAATTTATAGTGATGCAATGATAACTTATGGTGCAATTGAAGGAGACTTGACTTTTTATGCCTCTACAAATCCTACCGATGGGCCACAGATTTATGATTTTTCAAGATCCAATAGGTTCGTTGAGTATTACTGGAGTGCTCTTTATTTAGGAATTGATCGTGCGAACATGCTTTTGGCCAATATTGATAATAACCCTGATATTGATGATGAAGTAAGGTCTGTTATTAGTGGTGAAGCAAATTTTTTACGTGGCTATTACTATTTTTTATTAGTTCAAACTTTTGGGGGGGTACCCTTAAAACTGGAGCCATCTGTTTCTGCAAGTCATGCCGACGATATAGCCAAGTCATCTATAAAAGAAGTTTACAGCCAGATATTATCGGACATGAAAAAATCGGAGCCTCTTGTAATGGGTATTGGCGATGTTAAGTTTGGGGGACGCGTAAATAAATCTGCTGTGCGTG
>JBAYGQ010000297.1:0-4356 GCA_041666585.1 Bacteroidota bacterium | reverse complement strand
TGATAATTATATTTGCGTTCATCCGACTAACGAAAATGTTGTATTAGCAGGAGGTATTGATACCTGGCGAACTCAGAACGGCGGAACCAACTGGAGCAATACGACTTTGGGCTATGGAGGAGGAAATGTACACGTTGACCAGCATTGTGCCGCATTCAATCCTCTTAATCCGAGACTTGTTTATATAGGTAATGACGGCGGTATATATAAAAGCTTAAACGAAGGGGTTACATGGGCTGATGTAAATAATAATTTGCAGGTTACTCAATTTTACTCTCTTGCGGTTGACAATTCAAAAGCTAACAGAAACTACGGAGGTACTCAGGATAACGGCACAGTCGGCAATCTTACTCCTGATACATGGCAGGGAATTATCGGCGGAGACGGTTTCAGAGTATTTATTGACCCTGTTAATCCTAATATAGTTTATGGGGAGTCGCAATATGGGAATCTTCAGAAGTTAGATGTATCTACCTGGAGCAGAAAGTCCCTTACCAGAGGTTTACCGACTGACGATCAGGGATTGTTTGATTCTCCTTTTATTATGGATCCGAATTATAATTATATACTTTATCACGGTCGCCATGCTTTATACATTAGTCTCAGTTCAGGAGATTCATGGGATATTATTCTCACTCCGAGGGAAAATAATATTTCGGCGATTGCCTCTTCTCCTCTAAATGAACTGATAATTTATGCAGGTACAACAGTCGGAGAACTTTTCGTTGCAACTGATGGCGGTGAAAGAATAGACGCGAGCTGGAAAGAAGTTTCTCAGAACGGCTTGACAAACAGATTTATGACGGATATCGAACCTTCACTTTTCCAAGAAAAAACCGTATATGTTACTTATTCAGGATACGGTACACCCCATGTTTATAAATCAACAGATTTAGGTCAATCTTGGAAAAATATAGGAGCATCTTTACCAGATGTACCCGTCAATGCTATTGCACTTCATCCTGACAATGAAAACTGGCTTTTTATTGCGACAGATATCGGAGTGTTTGCTACTTTTGACGGAGGAGCCAACTGGTTACCTTTCGGCAGAAGTCTGCCGCGTACTCCCGTTCATGACATAGCATTTCATAAAGACCGTGTAGTTCTGCCGACATTAACCCTTAGGGTAGCTACACACGGAAGGTCAATGTGGGAAGTTGATGTACCTTCGGATGCAGTAGTTGAACCAGAAATGGTATCTCCCGCAGGAGGAGAAATTTTCGGAGGAGGAAGCCGCGCAGTTGTTTCCTGGTACGGCTTAGAAGGTAAACCTGTAAGAATAGATTATTCAACTGACGACGGCTCAAACTGGATAAAATTAGTCGAAGCTTATAACAGTTCAATTTACAGTTGGCAAATCCCTAATGTAAATTCTTTCCTCTGCCGTGTTAAAATTAGTGTAGAAGGTGGACAGGCAAACGGTAAAACAGGTGAAATACAAGGCGGACAAACTCTGATATCCAGATTATTTACAATCAAGAATCTTGAAAAAGGTGCTATTTTAAAAACCAGCGGAGTAAAATTTGTTCCTTACGGTGTTGCATACGACGGCAAAGGAGGTTTGTGGACAACCAGTTTTTACGGAAATAAACTATATAAACTTAACTCTGACAATTTCGAAATTGAAAAAATTGTTACTCTCCCCGGAGACAGCCTTTTTACTGATATAAGCTATGATAAAGATAATAATATTATGTATATCCACCACATGTACAATACATCAGGTATGGGCGGAGGAGAAATTATAGTTGTTGACACTACCGGAAAAAAACTGAGCGAAAAGAAAAGTCCTGCTCCCGCCTATCCAATAGGAATAGAGCTTGTGGACGGAAATTTAATTATCGGAGACCGCGACGGTAGTCGTAACTTATATGTATTTAATTATCAGACAGGCGAACAAATCAAAATAGTAAAAAATCCTTATCAAAAAACTTACGGTCCGAGAGGATTGTGTTACGACGGTAATAAGTATTTGTTCCAGGTTTGCACCGAGTTTCCGAGCGGAGGCTCACTAAACGAATCATTAATAATGAAAATAGACAAAAATGATCTTGGCACTCCGATTGACAGATTGCCGCTTGAGAGCCGTACGTCAGGAGTTATTAATGCACGCGGAATTGACTTCGACCCGCGTGACGAAACATTCTGGATAACAGATTTTGGCGGTAACATATATAAAATTGCAGGCTTCAATATTGATAATATAATCGGAGTAAAAGACGAAAATACAATGTCTGAAAATCTTGATGTAAAGATTTTCCCTAATCCAATTACTGATTTCGGAACTATTACATTTAAAAATTATGTTAACGATGCTAATGTCAATATTTCACTTTATGATGTCCTCGGAAGGAAAATCGGAACTTATTTTGACAAACAAATGAACACAGGAGATGCTGACTATTTTCAGTTGGAAGCTTCAAAGTTTTCAGCCGGAATTTATAATTTAGTGTTCAGAATTAACGGGAAACAGATGTTGTCGAAACAATTGGTGATTGCGAAATAAGATTATACCTTGTACCCAAGCTCCTGCTTGGGTACAAGATTTAAAAAATGGTGAAGCTGTGTTTACAAGCAAAAGCGGTAATGGAAGATTGAAAATAGAAATAGAAGAATGTTATGTTACCAAGCGGGAGCTTGGTAACAAGATTAAATAACATTATACCTTGTACCCAAGCTCCTGCTTTGGTACAAGAATTAAATAAATAATTTTTAACCGGCAGAATGGTTATGGAAAAGAATTGTATTCTAATAATTGACGATGATGTATGGATACAAAAAATGCTTTCTAAAATTTTGGAAAGCTTTGGATTTACTGTTCTGCCTGCATCAAACGGATACGAGGGTATTTCTCTTGCAGTCGAGCATCAGCCGCTCTGCGTTATATTAGATATTTTAATGCCTGAGTTGAACGGGCACCAGACTCTGAAAATTTTGAAAATTATTAAAAGTACTCAGCAAATACCTGTTTTAATGCTTTCTGCAATGTCTGATTCCGAAAACCTCGGTTTGGCTGTTAAATCAGGAATTGCAGGATTTATCTCGAAACCGTTCAACAGAAATTCCGTATTTGATAAACTTATGAATCTTTTTGGAAAAGAGGCTCTTGAAGCTATCGGAAAGCAAAATTCTGAATGTTAAATTGAAAAATAATACAATTTAAAGAATTGATAATTCCTTTAACCTTTACACCATTCCTTGCACTTTTTGTTTCATAAGAAAAAGATAATTTTCAACCTCGAAGACTCGGGTTCTGAATGAAATTTTTCATTGTGCTATTTCTGAGACGATACGAATGAAATTGCTTCGGAAATTGTATGACCTAATAAATGAAGAGGTGCCAGTTTATAATTAATTCCTGACTCAATCACTGTTTTAGGCATAGAAGGAGCTACTGCGGTTTCAGGGTCCTGAACAATAATCTGCCCTTTTAGTGAAGAAATTGTTGCTGCTCCGTGAGTACCGTCCCGCCCCAACCCTGTAAGAATAACTGCAATACATTTTTTTCCGAAAGCTTCTGCGGCACTTCTGAAAAGAGGGTCAGCGGCAGGTCTGACAAAATTCTCTTTAGGACCGTCATCTAAAACTATTTTGAATGTACCTTTTTCTATTCTCATATGTCTGTCTCCGGGTGCAATATATACTTGCCGGGGTTGAGATATCATATTATTTTTAACCAAATGTATATTTAAAGATGTTTCTTTTTGGAGTCTTTCTGAAAATGTTTCGAGCATCCAAGGCGGTCCGTGCTGAACTACATAATAAGCGGCATTCTGCTTATAATCAATGTTTTTGAACATTTTTATCAAAGTTGGTGGTCCTCCGGTACTTGTGGCAATCACAACTCCAGAAAAAGGCGGATCCTGTGAGGCATCCTTTGTATCTAAATGTTCATCTGTTGATTGTATTTCCTGCTCATTTATCTCCAAACCGTACTTTACTCTGGAAAGCAATTCATCAATATCAATAGGTTTGGCAACGTAGTCGTCAGCACCGGATTCAAGTGCATAATTTTTTGCACTCTCGGATACTAAGGCTGTTACCATTATTATATAAGGCAAAGGTTTTATCTTATCTCTAGTCAGGCGAATAAGTTCAATTCCGTCCATTTGAGGCATCATCCAATCAGTCAACAATATATCAAAATTCTCTCTTTCAATATGTTTTAAAGCATCTGCGCCATTATGTGCAACCACCACAGAATAGCCTGCCTTTGTTAACAATCTCTTCAATAGTAGTGAGTTTGTAAGTTCATCCTCAGCTACTAAAACTTTTTTTAAGTCTTCCATCCATCTTCCAGATAGTTGTGAATAAAATAACGTCCATATTTTTTTTTTAAAGATAGATAAATAATTT
>JBAYGQ010000296.1:0-4378 GCA_041666585.1 Bacteroidota bacterium | reverse complement strand
CTGAACAAGGTGATACTCTGTAGCATCATCTTTGAAAGAAACACTATTCGGTATTCTGCGCATTACAAAAATTCTTGATTTTGTAGTGTCGTCAAAGGGCCATTCATCTCCCAATGTTTGGTATGAATGTGTCAATTCATTATATACAAACGGTTCGCCTATACATTTTAATTCCATACGTCCGATGTGATTATCAAATAAGGGATTCGGAATAAATGGCGGGAAGTTAACTTATACGTAACCATAAGGAGGAATAGCTGTAAATGTACTTCCTGTGAATGAAGTATAAGGTATTCCTTGAAAAGTAAATGTAGTTGTTGTTGTGTTTGTAGTATAATTTGTAATATCCACCCATCTGACTTTCACACCGGGTGTGTTATTGCATGCTAACCAGCCTGTTTCGTCGAAGCCCGGAACATATTCATTAATATTCAAACAGGCAAAATTGACAGGAACCGAACGGTTATAGACTGTCTTCAAAGTTGCCATGTTTGTAATAACAAATCTGGTTCTGAAAGCTAAGTCCTGAGGCATGTAATTAATACCGCCAATACCTTGAATATCATTAGTAAGGTTCTGGAAAATTGCTTGCGGTTGGAACGAACCCAATTGTTTGTGTCCAGCCAATAATTCTTTATCCATAACCTGATCACTGGTTTTTACAACTGAATATTTATCATTATAAGCAGGATCTGTATCAACAAGATTTTGCTTCAATAAATACTTCATACCGATAACTCTAAGTACATTTTTGAATGTCTTGAATCTAACAGACATCTGGTTATCGGGGAATCCCGGACCATCTGACCTATACAGATATCTTCCATAATAGTGAGTTGTCTGTGGATATTCACCGACATAGGGCCAGCTTAAAAAGCCGTTAGTTATACCGTCAAAAATATTATTATAGGCATAAGCACCTGCTGTAGGAGCTTTTGAATCATAATTACCGTGACGTCCAAATCCGCGTACACCGGCAACAGTATTCCAAAGGAAAATTAAGGAAGCTCTGTAATTTCTATATTGCCAGTAATATACTCCGTCGAATTTTTCATACATAAAGTGTATTGTGCTATCAACTGTTGACAGAGTTACCTGTACGTTAACGGCACAATATTGATTAGAGCCGTCTGTAGGTCTTCTGTCTTTCTGTATAGTACCCAAACCAGGGAATGAATGGAAATAACCAAATTCACCGTTACCGTCAATTGAAGGTCCATTGCTTTTGATTGCCATATTAACCCAATAAACAGTAAGTGAATCTCCTCCAAGAGACCTCTTGAAGTAAGCTTTACCCCAATCCTCAGGTCGATCATAACCAACACTATATTGGGATAAATGCAAATCACCCCAGCAAGGAGCAATAATGGCTACACCTGTGTTAAAGCTGTATAAATCCGGCAGTAATCTATTATCAAGAATAGATCCGTTCTTGCTTTGACCGTTGAAAACTGCTTTAAGGAATCCCCAGTTATCCGGAGTCGGGTCATCTGTTCCGCCGTCTCCGCCGGGACCGTCTGCAAGTGCCGCAACTCTCGCTGCTCTACGACCGGCATCAAACCAATCGGCACTGTTTCTGTCATAGATATCGCCGCCAAAACCAAGCGGTATTTTTGTAATTGAACCGCTTGCATCATAGTTATATCTACGATTTGACAAGGCGATTACACCGTTAGTAGAAACATAAAAACTATCATACCTGATACCGTTGAATTGGAAACCTCCGCCACCGATAGGAATCGGTCCGGCGAAAGCATCGTCAGTGGAGTCAACGTCGTTAGGATTGCCGTCAATATCATATCCGAACCAATAATCAGGCCATTCGACGTTGGGTAGAAGTTCTGCACCTGACATCGCTGTTGAACCGTTTCCCTTCCACCAACTGCGGAAAAAGGCATAACCGTTAATGCCGTTATTGCCTGCAGGCCAATAGTTAGATGGCTGCATATGTGGTCCCGGGGCTATTCGTACCCATAATTCCGATTCCCAATTTGTATCAAGAACATTTGACGTAGGATGCCAAAAATTGGAAAGTTCGGTACACTTGTTATCAACAAAGTAATAACCTGTTGTGATTGGGGGCTGTGTCTTTGGATTGACAGAAGCAGCATTAAAGGGTACAGGATAGCTGGTATTTCCCGGATACACTCCACCGTTTCCACCGGGATCTACCAACAAACTCTTTTTACCCACTGCCATTGCAGTCTGCGTCATGTACAGACTACATGCCAATACAAGCAGCATTGCTAATAATTTCTTCATAAAATACACCTCGAAATATTTTAACAAAAACAATTTAGTATAAATATTAATTATTTATTCCTTTCTTTACATCTAAAATAAGTTCAAATTTAGTCATTTTTTTTGAATTATTTCAAATAATATTTTTTCATTTATTATCTTTTAAATCTCCAGCCCGAATCCTCGAACTCAAATAACCACCCGGCAATTTTTCCGGCGTCTATCTCTTTGAAATTATTCCAGTATTCCTTGTTGTAAGTATAACGGGAACTTGTTTCTCCATCAGGAATAGATTTTGACTGTTCAATTATTTTTTTAATTCTCTTTTGCCATTTTTTAAAATTCTCAGTTTTCAAGTCTATCCAACCCTCAGTACACCATTTTTCAATTGTAGCAGTTGTTAGTTTCAATTCCTTTTCCCCTGTATTCACAGGTATTTTCACATCCCTGCCTCTTAAATATTTTTTACCGTCAGGTAACAAAACTACTAAACCTATAGAAAGCATCTGAGTTCTGAGATTTTTATCTTCTTTCAATAGTTTTAAGGATTCTTGCGCAAGGAACTCAGGTTTAGCTGAAACAACATTTTCCATAGAAACGCAAATTCTTTTAAGTAAATGTGCCTCGAAAAGGAGTTTAGATAATCTTGGCGGACCGAGCATTTCAAAAGCAATACTTGCTACATTATTTTCCGTTTCAAGTTCTTCCAACTTTTTCACAGCAGAACTGTAAAGCATTCCGCCACGATATGTCGGTCCTAATGTAAAGCTGTCTAATCCCTGCACTATATCATGTCCGGAATTGCCGCCGAGAATCTCAAAAACTACACAATCAGCTATTTCCTCCGGTGTTACAATTTCCATTTGGCCTAATGAACCGATTGCCTGAAATTCGCCTTTTGAAAAAATTCCATTTTCGCCGGTATCGATGAAAACAGATTTGAAAACGTCTCCGGTTTCTGTTACATCTTTGCTGTCTTCAAATTTAAAATTTTCCGATACGCTTCTTGCTTTTTCAATTGTCAAATCGCAAAGAGGAATCGTTTTCCCTTTTCTGATAACTTTGTCGTAGGCTATTCGTTTCCATGCAATAGCGGCAGTAGGCTTGATTTCTTTAATAATCGGTCCGTCGGGAGTTCTTGCCATAAGAAATAGTAAGAGTGATTGTGCTCCGGCTACAGCGGCTTTAGCTAATAATACACGTGAAGGTCTTTCTTCGCTGTGTGTATATGGAATATTTAATCCCATCCCACCGGTTCCGCTAGTTCCAACCTTAACGTAAAGTGTTGAGCCGGCATCCTGCAATCCGCGATAAAGAATTTGTACATGCCTTATCAATTGCGGCATATACAGGCTTGCCATCAGTCTTTCAACATTTTCTTCGTTCAATTTTCCGCTTTCAAGATTTTGCCTTACTGTTCTGGTAGTCGAATAAATATCCTGATAAGCTATGGCAGTTGCTGTATTAATGCAGTCAATCACTACGTCAGGTCTGATTTCCTTAATAAGAGAGTAGAGAGAATACTTCCCGAGAAGCTCATCGTTGAGTTCGTCAAGAATATCATTAACGGCTGATTTTCTCATTTTTTTATCGTTCAGCACTTCTCCCCATTGCATGTTTTCGAATTCTTTTCTGCAAAATATATTGCCCCATTTAGCAACAAACATTTTCGGATTTTTATTTTTGTATTCTTTACGTAGTTGTCTGACAGCATCTTCAGCTTCATTTTTATAAAGTGAGGAAACGATTAATTTTGCGGGTGAGTATTGCATCAACTTGTGACATATTGCTGAACCTACCAAACCCCAACCTCCTAATACAAGCACTTTCGAATTTTTAATTTGCATAAATATCTTCCATAACTTTAATTCTTAAAACAAACTTGAATATCAATCTTCCTAAAATAATAAATTAATATTATTTTGCCAAAGTTCTTTACTCATTAAATGGATTTTTTATCGATTATGCACTTCGGGTTATTTAAGTTGTCAAAGAACGTTTTTTTATATAAATTTTATTTTTTGCACCACCCTCTACTTACAAAGACACATTTTTTGGCAAAAGGTCTCAAAAAATTTTAAAAAAATTAAAAATAATTTTTTTTTGTTTCCTAAAATCTCTGTTTTTGAAATATTTT
>JBAYGQ010000295.1:0-4401 GCA_041666585.1 Bacteroidota bacterium | reverse complement strand
TTTATTTATCGTATTTGGAGTAATGACTTCCTGCTCTACTACAAACACAAGAGTACCTACTCAGGGCAGACAGAAACCACCGAGGCAAATGACTCCTCCCCAAAAAACTGCGGGAAGAGCATCAAAAGGGAAACTCTCCCCTGCCCCTAAAAGAAAAACTGATACTGTTGTTGCAAAAACAGGAACAGTAGAAAAAGGGAAACCGGAAGTAAAAACAAAATCAGAAGTGAAAAAGCAACCTGAACTAAAACCTGTGCCTGAAAATCCGGTTCCTTCACTAAGTTCGCAGTTCGACGAAGCTGTTGATATGTTCGAAAAAGAAAAATTTGATGAATGTTGCATTAAGTTCGAAGCATTGTCTCAAACACTTGATAAAGGAGATTCTCTCTATTATGAAACTCTCTTTTTTGTTTGTGAATGTAATATTATTAATGAAAATTTTGATGAAGCGGAAATGAAGTTGATTAAAATGTACAATGATAAAATAACTCCGAAAGCAGTTTACGAAAAGGTTTTAGTCCGCCTTGGACAAATTTACTGTTATAAAAATGACATTAAAACAGCAAAGAAATATTTTCAGAAAGTTAAAAAAGAATTTCCAAATTCAATTTATTTACCTTTTGCTAACTGTGATTTTGTAAGATAAATTTTATCATTTCAATTTTATTTATATGTCGCCCTGAAATTTTTTTATTCAATAAGCCATCACAAAAGTTTGTAATTAAAAAATATATTTCTTAAGTTGAAATGATATAAACAGATTTATTAATGTATAAAATATTTTTCAATCCTGATTTTCAAAAAAATCAAAGTTCCTTATTAATTTTCATTAGTTTAATACTATGAGGGTAAAATGAAAGTAAAAGATATACTCAAAAACAAAGGACCGGAGGTCTTTACGGTCGGTGAAGAAAAATCTTTGCTCGAAGCAATGAAGATATTGGTTGTAAATAAAATCGGCGTACTGCTGGTTTTGAACAATTCCGGTAAAATTATCGGCATACTAAGTGAGCGTGATTTAATCAGGGAATGCTTTAACAATCCCGGAGCTTTTGCCAATAACAAAGTCAAAGATGCAATGACGAAAGAGGTAATAATTGTAGAAAGTGATGACGATATAGAATACGTTGAGTCCATTATGACAAAGAACAGGATACGCCATTTACCCGTCGTACATAATAATATATTAGTAGGTCTAATTTCAATCGGAGATATTGTCAAATCATTGCTTACAAGCACTCTCACTGATAATAAATATTTATTTGATTATATAAGCGGCGGTTTTAAATAATATTTGATACTAAGATGCAAAAGCGAATATTGTTTTTTTTACAGGTGCTGTTAATTTTATTAGTAGTACCGCTATCAACACTTTTTTCCCAAATACCGGGATGGAAGTACGCACAGTACTACGAAGTGGATAATACCGGTAATACTGAAGACATCATTAATTACCAGGTAAGAATAACTTTCAATCACCTTGCATTAGTTAATCAGGGGCGTTCCCGCTCTGACGGCGGAGATATAAGGTTTTCGCTTTGTGACGGAACAATAATCAGACACTGGTTCGAATGGGGTCTAAATTATTCATCTACAGGAGTATGGATAAAAGTCCCTTATGTAGCAGCTCGCTCAAAAATAGTAATAATGATGAATTACGGAAATTCTGCTGCTCAAAGCATATCAAATCCCGATTCTGTAATGGATTTTTATGATGATTTTGATTCAGGTATAATTGACCAGAATAAATGGCTGAGACCTACGGGTTCTAACATTCAGAACGGTTACCTTCAGCCTGTTCAGGAGAATATGAGTTGGGGCGGCTCGAATTATATTTATTCAAAAAAGAATTTCGGATATCTGAATAATCGCGGTGTTATAGAATGCGAGGTACGCTCTACACAAAATAACAGCGGCGGCAATATAATCTTTTTTTCCGATGCCCCAAATACCCCTGCACATTATCTGTTACAACATGAAACACGTTTTCTTGCAGGCTCGGACGGAGACTTCGGATACAGAAGTGCCGGTGCTTCGGGAGATCTCCAGCCTCCACTCCTATACCAATGGACGAAGGATGAACGGGTTTATAATTATATCAGAATTTCATCCAAAACAAGTATTTATCATAACAGATATAATGTATCGAACAGCGGAAGACAGATTTCCGGCAGTGTTACGGGTAGTATGAATCTGTCCTGGAGTTATATCGGTTTTTCTACTTTCAGCGGTTTTCCTGCAAATTTTGAAGTTAATTATGTACGAGTTCGAAAATGGTGCCCACGTGAACCAGCCGTGAGAACAACAAATACAAGTGTCCTTACTACAAATCCGGTTTCTGTGGATTTCGGCTGGTTAGTATGTCAAAATGATTCACTAAAACCGATTGTACTAACTAACAACGGTAATGACCCTTTTAATATTACTAATATCAGCTTTATAAAAGACACATTAACTCAGTTTTTCTTTTCAGCATCGGGTCCATTAATATTACAGGCAAAGGAATCTCAGACTTTTACAATGAATTTTAATCCTGTTAAGAACGGAATTTTCGAGGATACATTGATTATACGCAACTCAAATCCATGCATACCGCCAACGTTCATAACTGTTACAGGAAAGAAAGATACAATTAAAGTGGATGTAGTAGGTGTAGAAAAAGATACAATTGATTTTGGAGTTCGTTGTCTGGAAGGAATAAGAGATACTACTTTTTCAGTACTAAATAATTCATCGGTACCAACAACAATAAGCTCTACAACATTCAGTCATCCTTTTTCATTTTCGGGTACTAATCCGCTTTACAAACAATTTGACTTAGGCGAAAGCCGTGATGTAAGACTGAATTTTAACGGAATAAATTTACCGGAAGGTTTATACCTTGATTCACTGAGTATAATTGATACCTGCGGAAATTATAAAACGATTTTTCTTAAAGCGGTTGTTGCTCAGCCCTCATTTACATTTATTAAGGACACTATTGATTTCGGTGAATGTACTTTATGGTGCGATTCTATCCGTACCGACAGCATCCAGATTGTAAATACCAGTCCTTTCGGAGTTCGCGGAATTTTGCTAAGCTGGGAAATGTACGGATTGATGAGCAGTTCAGAAATAACTCAATTAAAACTTATTAAGAACGATACTCTGGCGAACAATACAACTACATCATATCAGATAATTTTCACACCTAAGGATTCGAGAGATTATTCCGATAGTCTGAAAATAATTCTCTTTCCCTGTAATTATGAAAAAACGATTTATCTGAAAGGCAGGGCTGTGAAAGCAAGTGTTAAGTCAGCCAGATATGATTACGACCTCGGCTCGGTAAAAATGAATGACGCAAAAGATACTACAGTTGTGTTCAAGAATGACGGAACAGCTCCAATTGTTATTTCACAGATTGACGGTATAGTGCCGCCGTTTTCTCTGATTAGTACCGTACCACCGCTACCTGCCTCACTTTTACCGGGAAATGTTTTGGATGTAAATATCAGATTTAAATCGAAGGACACGCTCTCTTATCAGATAGAATTGATTTGCAAAGGTAATCCGTGCGATGTAAGTGACAGTGTACCGGTATTTGCAAAGAGTGTGCCTATTGTCGCAAAAACCTTGATATACATTCCGAATACTCACGGCAAATCAGGAGAAAGAATTACAATACCTTTGGTTCTTGAATCATCGAATAATCTTATTCAGAGCGGAATTGACGCATTCAGTGCAATTATTCAGATGAATAAAACAATGTTAAAACCTCTGAATATAGAATCTGACAGTATGCAAATTTCAGGAAATATCAGAGAGGTCAGAATTCGCGGTACATGGGACAGACCTGACGGCATACTGTATAATTTTGAATTTATTCCTACACTCGGCGATTCTGAATGTACTGATATTAAGATTACTCAATTTCAGTGGTTGAACGGTTTATCGAGCAATGACCTGATAAGCGGAAGATTTTGCCTTACGGATGTTTGTAAAGAAGGAGGCGACAGACTCTTTAATGAGACTAACCGTTTAGCTCTTCTGCAGAGCAGACCTAATCCCGCATCGTCCGAAACTGTAATTGAATTCGAAACGATTGAAGAAGGAATAACGAAACTATATATTGTGGATATGCTCGGTAAAAGAATTTCTACTTTATCAGATGGATTTATGAAGCCCGGCAGACATAAGGTTAAATGCGACGTTTCGTATATGGAAAGCGGTATTTATTTTTATGTTCTGCAAACACCCTCTCACCTGTTAAAAGGAATAATGGGAGTGGTTAAGTGAAAAGGGCTGTTGTTCTGATTTTATTGGTGATTTTTTCTCAGCAAACATACTCTCAGACTTCTCCTGTAAATACAGACGTTCTGAGATTCAGAGCCGGAGTTTTTGCTGATTTCGGATTGAATC
>JBAYGQ010000294.1:0-4404 GCA_041666585.1 Bacteroidota bacterium | reverse complement strand
TAATTCCTTTGTTCATATTTTTTTTATTCCCTCTTTTTAAAAAATGTAATTCAATATTATATAAAGAACAAAATTATTGAATAAAAGTTACAGAATAAAATTTAATAATTATTTTTTTTTGCAAAATAATTATTTAGAACAAAATTTCCATGCCCAAAATAATAAATACTATTACTATTATTTTTGATAATTAATATCCTTGAATAGCAGATTTTTGAGATAAAATCTCTATTTATATTTATTTCAGAATAAATAAAACAAAATAAATACCATGTTTTTAATTTGAAAATTATTATATTTATATTTTACATTATTTAACTGTCAGAAAATTTTGCTTTTCTGTTTTTCAATTTTGTTTATTAAGAGCATAGGATAAAAGTTATGCAGGATTTGATAAATGCCATCCCTGTCGTTGCGATATATGTAATTCTTATCCCTTTGATGCCGTTAATCGGTTTTTTGGTCATCGGATTATCGGGAAAGTATCTCAAAAAGGAAGCCTTAATCGGTGGAATAGCAAGTTCAATGATTGGACTTTCTTTTATTTTTTCGGTGATAGTATTTTGGGATTTAGTTGTCAATCCTTACAGGACTCAATACGTTGTTTCTCTTTACGAATGGATTTCTGCAGGTCATTTCAGTATTAATATATCATATCAGATAGACAGGCTTTCTATTCTTTTCTCCTTGATTATAACAGGTGTCGGCTTTCTCATTCATGTTTATTCTATTGGCTATATGAAGGGTGATAGAAGCTTTTACAGATTTTTTGCTTACATGAATTTATTTATTTTCATGATGCTGAATCTTGTTCTTTCCAGCAATTATCTTTTTACTTTCTTAGGCTGGGAAGGTGTAGGCTTGTGTTCTTATCTGTTAATCGGTTTTTGGTACGACAGAAAATTCGAAGGTGTCAAAATTAAATGGACGGGAGATGCAGGCAACAAAGCGTTTATTGTTAACCGAATCGGAGATTTCGGATTTATTATTGCAATGTTTTTAATATACATAACATTTAATTCTCTTGAGTATCAAAGTGTGATGACAAGTGCTGTTGGTGCTAAATCAGCTTTGTTCGGAAGCGGAATTATTACTGCAATCACATTATTGATGTTTCTGGGTTGTACGGGGAAATCGGCTCAGATACCTCTTGCTGTTTGGTTACCGGATGCAATGGCGGGTCCTACTCCGGTATCGGCATTAATCCATGCGGCAACAATGGTAACAGCGGGTATTTACCTTGTTGCACGAAATTCTGTCCTATTTGCAATGTCTCCGGTTTCTATGGAAGTGGTTGCAATTGTCGGTATAGCAACTGCATTTCTCGCGGCTACAATCGGTCTGGTGCAGAATGACATAAAAAAAGTTCTTGCTTATTCGACGGTAAGTCAGTTGGGATATATGTTCGCGGCTCTCGGAGTGGGGGCTTTCTCGGCGGGTGTGTTCCATGTTATGACACATGCGTTTTTCAAAGGATTGCTGTTTCTCGGTGCGGGTTCAATTATTCACGGAATGCACGAACAGCAGGATATAAAGTATATGGGCGGTCTGAAGAAATATATGCCTATAACTTATAAAACATTTTTTGTGGCGACTTTGGCTATTTCGGGAATACCGTTTTTCAGCGGGTTTTTCTCGAAAGATGAGATACTCTGGAATCTGTTTTCGAAAGCAGGTACGGGTATTTGGCTTATAGGAGCGATGGCGGCATTTTTCACGGCTTTTTATATGTGGCGTCTGCTGAAATTAGTTTTTCACGGACAGGAGCGGTTTGATGCTCATCATGTTCATCCGCATGAATCTCCGTCAACAATGACTATACCACTTATAATACTTGCAGTACTTTCAGCAGTAGGAGGATTTTTGGGTATTCCGTATGCTCTGGGCTTTTGGTTCAGCGCTCATCCGAATTTGATGGAAGGCTGGTTGGCACCTGTATTTGAGCAGGCAGAGGTTGTAATGGCACAACATCCTGCGGAGGGTGTTCATGCAATAGAATATGTGCTGATGGCTGTTTCTATCGGCATTGCACTATCCGCAATTTTCTTGGCAAAGAAGCTTTACTCCGATGCGGTATTGGCAAAACCCAAGGAACTGGCAGGGAAATTCAGTTCTATTTACAAACTGCTATGGAACAAGTATTATTTGGATAACATTTATTTTGCAAGTATTGTTACTCCCGTTTATGAGATGTCGCGTAAATTTTTATGGAAGCTTACAGACATTACAATTATTGACGGCTTTGTAAATGGTCTTACTGATACGATTTCAGATTTGAGTAGCTTTATAAGAAGACTGCAATCAGGTATAGCACAGAACTATGCTATGCTTATGCTGTTCGGAATAATTGCGATAATCGGATTTTTGATTTTGCATTTTTAGTGTTTTGATTTTTGAAAATAATATTGAATTTTATAAAAAAAATAACAGATAAAAGATGACTGCATTATTTATAACTTTGTTTCTGCCTTTAGCGGGTTCGCTGTTACTGCTGTTTTTTAACAAGGAAAATGCAAAAGCTATTAAAGTAACCGCTCTGGCGTTTTCTTTGATTTCATTTGTTACTTCTCTGTTTGTTTTTTTCAGTTTTAATGCACAAAACCCGGGATTTCAGTTTTATTTTGAAGCTGAATGGATACCCTCTTTTGATGCGGGATTCAGAATCGGTCTCGACGGAATGAGTCTGATGATGCTGATGCTTACAACGTTTATTTCGCCGATTACAATACTTTCATCGTTTTCGGCAATTGAAAAACGAAACAAAGAGTATTATATAATGATACTCATTCTTCAGTTTGCAATGACGGGTGTTTTTATTTCGCTTGATTTGTTTCTGTTCTATATTTTCTGGGAACTGATATTAATTCCGATGTATTTTATTATCGGTATCTGGGGTGGCAAAGATAAGATTTATGCTTCGGTTAAATTTTTCCTGTTTACGATTGTCGGCTCTTTGTTTATGCTGTTGGCAATAATCTGGCTGGGTATCTATACCGGAGTAAATTTACTGCAGAATTCAGCGGGATTTACTACAAATTTTATCGCAATACGTCATGCGGTAGAAACTTTCCCGATACCTCTTGATATTCAAAAATGGATGTTTCTTGCATTTGCTTTATCGTTTTGTATAAAGGTACCTGTCTTTCCGCTTCATACATGGCTACCCGATGCCCATACCGAAGCACCGACTCCCGGTTCTGTTATATTAGCCGGAGTTTTGCTGAAGATGGGAACCTATGGTTTGGTAAGATTCAATCTTGATTTATTCCCGCAGGCTTCAATATTTTTTGCTTCACCGATTGCATGGCTGGCGGTTATCGGTATAGTTTACGGTGCTTTAGTTTCTATGGTTCAAACAGATGTAAAGAGATTGGTTGCTTATTCATCCGTCAGTCACCTTGGATTTGTTGTACTGGGTATTTTTTCGATGACAGCGGAAGGTATTCAGGGCGGTATAATTCAGATGGTCAATCACGGCTTGTCAACCGGAATGCTTTTCCTTTGCGTCGGAATTCTATACGAGCGCCGTCATACAAGAGAGATTTCTGAGTTTGGCGGGATAGCACGTGTTATGCCGGCTTTTACTGTTTTCTTCGCAATTGCAATGCTTGCGTCGGTCGGTTTACCCGGACTAAACGGATTTGTAGGTGAGTATCTGACTTTACTCGGAGCATTTACATCACCTGTCCTTAATTCTTGGGTTTACACAATTATAGCGGCTACCGGAGTTATTTTTGCGGCAGTATATCTACTGTGGATGTTCCAGCGTGTTATGTTCGGAACTAATGATAATCCCAAAAATCAGGGATTGAAGGATTTGACAAAAAAAGAATGGGCTACATTAGTGCCTATTGTGATTTTTATAGTATGGATAGGAGTTTTTCCGAGAACTTTTCTGAATATTTCGGAGAATTCTTCGCGCCGGCTAGTGAATAAAATCATGTTTATTAAAACAGGAATCAAGCCGTATATGGAACTAGAAAAGGCTTATCCTTTACCGCAGTTTCAATCTACACCTGTTAAGCAGGAAGTAAAAGAAATGCCTAAACGAAGCAGACTGAAAGAATAGAGTGAAGAAAAAAAATGAAAAAACCGAAAAATTAATTGAAATTTGTAATCATTGCGGTTCTGATGTTTCCTTCGGTTCAGGCAAGTTTATAAATAGAGTACCGGATTTTAACGATATTCGAACAAGAATAGAATATGACAGAATCAATCCATACGGAAACTTCGTCTGTGAAAATTGTGATTCTCGTTCGTTAACCGGAAATGATATATAAAATAAGAAATTATCATTTATTTAATTTGTGAAAAAAATAAAATGGAATTAGAGAGAATTTATAATGAAGACTGTTTAATTACAATGTCTAAAATGAAAGATGAATTTGTTGATTTTGTTATAAC
>JBAYGQ010000293.1:0-4411 GCA_041666585.1 Bacteroidota bacterium | reverse complement strand
TGTATGCCGAATTGATTCCCATTGCATATCCTGCAATCATGATTCCTTCGATAAGCTGGAAGGGATTAGATTCAATGATTTGTCTGTCTTTGAATGAGCCGGGCTCAGATTCGTCGCCGTTAACACAAAGATATTTAGGATTGTCGTTTGTTTTCGGCATAAATGTCCATTTTAAACCTGTAGGAAAAGCGGCTCCTCCACGACCTCTTAAACCTGACTTTTTTACTTCATTAGTTACTTCATCAGGAGTTAGTTTAAGAGCCTTGCGAAATGAAGAAAATCCTCCGTTTTCGATATAAACATTTATATCGTTTAAATTTTTTATTTCAGGTAGTAATAACTTTGGGGTTCCGTTCATTTTTTAATCTCTATAATGATTTGAATAATGCAAATGTATAATTATTTTTTAATTAATTCAAAAAAATATTGAATCCAAAAGAATCATTTTACTAAACTTTCTAGATTTGATTTTACTTTTAATAGTGATTCTTTCATGCTTTGTAATTTTTCTTTTTCATAATTAACAATGTCATCTCCGGCTTTGGCAACGAAACCCGGATTGGATATTTTTTTCTCGGAACCACCGATGTTCCTTTCCAATCGTTCGATTTCTTTATTTAGTCTAAGTCGTTCTTTATCTAAATCAATTGAAGAATCCAAAATCATAAAAATTTCATTTTCCCGATAAATTGAAGAAAGTGAATTGTTAGGTTTTGATAAATTAATATCACATTCTTTTAAAGAACATTTACCCAAGGTTTGAATCATTTCAGTCTGAGATTTAATAAATTCAACAGTAATTGAATCTTTGCACGAAATAATTATCTCTACTGCAATTTTAGGCGGAATGTTTACTCCTGCACGCAAAGCACGGATTTCTTCAACTATCGACTGGAGCAAAGCAAAGTTTTCTTCAATTGTTATATTGATAATATTTTCATCGGAAACAGGATAATTTAACAAACTTATACTTTGTGATTCGGTTCTGTCTTCGTCGAGCAAATGCCAGATTTCTTCAGTGATAAAAGGCATAATAGGGTGTTGAAGGATTAATATTTTATCATATAAATCAATTGCAAAACTGATAAGTTTTTTCTTATATTCAATATTTGCAGAATTGTTGATTTGCACTTTCATAACTTCGACGTACCAATCGCAGAAATCCCTCCAGATGAAATCAAATAAAATTTTGGAATAATCATTGACTTTGTAATTATCCAGTGAATTTCCGATGTTTCTGATTGTAGTATTGTATTTAGATAAAATCCATTTATCTGTAAAAGACAATTCAGATTGAGTCAAGGTTTGTTTAAAATTCGATTCAGTTGTATCATCATGAAAGATATTATCTTTGTTCATTAATAGAAATCTTCCGGCATTCCAGATTTTATTTGCAAAGTTACGACCGATTTCCATTGAAGGTATATCCTGCGCCTTAACGTCAACATCCATTTTGACATCCTGTCCGAGAGGAGAAAGATATATTGTAGTAAAGCGGACAGCATCGGACCCGTACTTATTGATTATTTCAATCGGGTCAGGTGAATTCCCAAGCGATTTGGATAGTTTCCGCCCTGAACCGTCTCTTATTAAACTGGTAAAATATACATCTTTAAACGGGATTTGTCCTTTGAATTTTGTTGTTGCCATAATCATTCTTGCAACCCAGAAGAAAATAATATCGGGTGCAGTAACCATTAAATCTGTCGGAAGAAATTTTTCAAGAACCGGATTTGTTTCGCTCTTACCGTCGCCTAACCAATGCATAGTTGTAAGTGGCCAAAGCCATGATGAGAACCATGTATCCACTACATCTTCATCTTGTTTTAGAGGAGTACCTTCAGGAAGATTTAGTTTTTTTCTCGCTGAGTCTTCTGAATCCGCGGCTGTAAATTGTCCGTCAGGTGAATAATAAACCGGTATGCGGTGTCCCCACCAAAGTTGGCGGGATATACACCAGTCACGTATGTTGGTCATCCAGTGCTGATAAGTTTTTACCCAATGGTTAGGATAGAATTTTATTTTTTCTTCGAGAACAACTTTTAATGCTTCCTCAGCAAGCGGTTTCATATCCACAAACCACTGATCCGAAAGGTAAGGTTCAACCGGTTCACCGCCTCGTTGAGAAAAACCTACATTGTGAGTATAATCATCAATTTTTTCTATTAATTCATTTTCTTCTAATTTTTGTAAAATCATTTTTCTTGCTTTGAATCTATCAAGACCGTTGAATTCACCTGATAATTCATTTAAAGTAGCATCGGGATTCATTGAATTTGGCATTTCGAGATTATGACGTTTACCGACTTCAAAGTCGTTCGGGTCATGTGCCGGAGTAATTTTTACACAACCTGTTCCGAAAGTCGGGTCAGCGTAATCATCGGCGATAACCGGTATAATTTTGTCAGCCAAAGGTACAATTACTTTCTGACCTATTAATTTTTTGAATCTTTCATCATTAGGATTAACGGCAACAGCAACATCTCCGAAAATCGTTTCGGGACGGACAGTAGCTACTTTTAAATAATCGGTTCCGTTCTCGAAATAATATTTTAATGTATAAAGGTGCTCTTTCACTTCTCGAAATTCAACTTCTTCATCAGAGAGTGCCGTTTGAGACAGGGGAGACCAGTTAATAATTCTTTTGCCTTTATAAATTAATCCTTCGTCGAAAAGACGGATGAATACTTCGCGTACTGCATTGCAGGCTGTCTCATCCATAGTAAATAAAGTTCTGTCCCAATCGCAGGATACTCCGAGTAAACGCATCTGTTTCAGAATTATACCGCCATAAAGTTCTTTCCACTGCCAAACTCGCTCCATAAATTGTTCCCGTCCGATATCATAGCGGGTAAGATTTTCTTTTTTGAGTTCCTGCTCAATTCTTGTTTGAGTTGCTATTCCTGCGTGGTCAATCCCGGGAAACCAGCAGACATTAAATCCGGTCATTCTCTTCCATCTGATATACAGATCCTGAATTGTATTGTTCAAAATATGACCAAAGTGAAGTATTCCTGTAATATTTGGAGGAGGCATAAGAATACTGTAAGGTTTTTTATCTGATTTTTCAGACACCTTGTAAATCTTGTTCTTTTGCCAGGTTTCGTACCATCTGGACTCTACTTTATTTGGGTCGTATGCTTTTGAAAATTCTCTTGTCATTAATTAATATCTTCAATAATTAAAAAATATAAACAACAAAATTATGAATTTTTAGTCAATGAATTGTTTAAATCTTACTCAATAATCGAAGAAATTATTACAGGGAAAATAAAAAACCTTTTATTTTTTTGAATTTATTTTTGTTTTGGTAAAGATTTTTTACGATATTTGCTAATTAGAGTTATAATAATAAAATTTGAAATGTAATTTGTAACCAAAAAAATGATAAATTTGACTAATTAACAAAACGAAAAATTAATAAATTAACTTGTAATGTTAAGAGGAGGATTATTATGAAATTAAGAAAATTTTTAAGCGGAGTAGGAATTACGTCTTTAATCGTTACTTCCGCTTTCACTTTCAGCAGTTGTACACCTAAGATTACACAGGAACAATTGTTGCAATTAAAGGATTTGTATAACAAGGAAAGAAGCGTTACCGACGCCATTGCCAAAAAGAAAACAGAGAAATCCCGCCTTGAGCAGGAACTCGGTTCACGCAAAGCCGAATTGAAAAAGTGCGAAGACGAAAAAGCATTTATTCAGGACAAATTGGCAAAATGGCCGAATTGTTGGCCCGACTGGACACCGGAAGCACCGGCAGAAAATAAATAATTGTCTTTCCTTAAATTAATTTTTTAATTGTTATCAATGACGGAGAAAAAAAATATGAAAAGAATATACAGTTCAATTTTTGTAATATTAATAGCTTTCGCTTTTTTAGTTTCTCAGGCTTATGCACAAACATGGCAAAATAAACCTGATGAAGAACTAACTCGCGATGAAGCCACTGCTAAAATTTTAGATTGGCAAACTAGAGTAAACGCTTTGGATGAGCAGTATAAAGCTCTTGACCAGAGTGTAGAAGCATTAAAAACCGAATTAGACAATACCGTAAAAGGGATTAAAAATTGCAACGAATCACTTTATACAATCCTTGGTCTGACACCTGCCGATGTCGAATCATTCAGACAAAAACTCGGTATTCTGGAAGGTAAAATCCGGGATATGAAACGCCTTCCCGATGATGTTCTTGCAGACAAACAAACCGAAGTTAAAGCTCTTGAAGCAGAACTTAACGGTCTGCGCGGAATGAAAGCCGCGATTCTACCTGAATTTTACAATAGAATAGTTACCGATGCAAGGGACATAAAAGGACTCTATCGTGAGAAATTAGTAAAATCCTATACTGTCGGTACCTGGGCAAAAGATAAAGACTGCTTGTGGAACATTGCAGGTAAAATTGACAT
>JBAYGQ010000292.1:0-4418 GCA_041666585.1 Bacteroidota bacterium | reverse complement strand
TTTCTTTTTTATATCGGCAAGTTCTTTTTCATTCGGGAATTTCAGGATATGAATCCTCATCAGGCTTTTCGGAGACATCCCTGTCGGCAGACCGGCTTTCAAAGCTTCACCGTAAGAGCAGAAATAATATTGCGAAATCCAGTCGGCAAGTTCAAGCAGATGTGAAGAGAAAACAGGCTTCTCGTCTAATATTTCATAGACAGGTTTAATTTCAAATTTCGGTTTTTCTGTTTCTTCGCTGATAATTATTCCTGTCATCGTCCGCTTGCCTAGAGGCACAAGCACACGTCTGCCGGGCAGTCCTTTGACTGATGTTTCCTCCGGTATAGAATAAGTGAACAATTCATGTACCGGTAAAGGCAGAGCTACTTTGATGATTAAAGACATATTATTTTAATTCTCTATTTTTCTTGTACCCAAGCTCCTGCTTGGGTACATTCTTCATTATCCTATTTGTACTTTCTATCTTCTAAAACCGCATCAGTTTGGGAGCACTTACGTTATGTGATACTCCAAACACTCCATTCCCAAGCAGGAGCTTGGGAATGAGATGAAGACTTTAAAGATTGGATTCTTCACTGCGTTCAGAATAACAAATATATTAAAATTAATTCTTAATTGTCAAAATGATAATGCTTGCGAACAGGCTCCAACACATGCCAAACGCATTTCAATCCCTTCGGGAAAATAACGAAGTCGCCTTTTTGCATTTCCACATCTCCGCTGTCGGTTTTAACGACAACCTTGCCTTCAAGGAAGAGACACATCTCCTGCGAATCGTAGAACCAGTCGAAAATGGAAATTTCTTTAGTCCAGACGGGCCATTTTTTTATTCCCATTTTTGCGATTTCATCTTCGCTCAGTTTTTTTACTTCAATTTTCATAAGCTTCCATTAAAAAATTACAAAAGCAATTTGTCTATGTATAGTGTAAAAAAGTACAGCTACAATTTATAAGAAAAATACGAAAAAAATAAATGCGGAAAGAGAAGAGTTCTCAACAATTATAATCTGAAACCTGCATTAATCCCGAGATTGAAGGACTTCTGTCCTGTATAATAAAAATACCTTATTCCGGCATAAGGAGAAATCTGCAAATTGCCGAAAGGCACATAGTTCAGTCTGACACCAAGCCCGCTTGTGAATGACTTTGTTTCTGAAAAATAATCATAGCCGAGCGGATTGATATATGGAATAAGTTCAGCCTGAGGGCTCATAGGAAAATGATAACCTATGCCCTCGGGTATGAAAGCAAGTATCAGAGCAGTGTAACGATAAAAGTCGGTATCTTCCTCGTCATCGTAATTATCAGATGCGAACCAATTATTTGAGATTGCATAAATGCCTCCGACAAATCCTGCGCTTGAATGTAGGTACATGTCAGAACCTTCGAATCCGATTTGAAAATTATAGAAAACGCTAATGTTGTTAGAAATAAACGCTTCGATGTTTACACCGAACATATTTATAGTTTTAAAGTTTAAAATCTGCCGTTCAAAGTTAAAACCGATGAATCCGTGTGTCTTATTCGATATGCCCGAATTATCCTCAGCGTTCAGAGCTGTGATTGAAAGAAAAAATAGCAATAAATAAAAAATATACTTCTTCATAAAATGTCTCCTGTATTTAATTATAAAATACGATAGAGAGAGAAAAAAGTTTTAGAACGGAGAACGAATTTTTTCAAGCGCCCACTTAAAAACCTTCAGATACTCAAGTGCGGCATTACCAGATGAAAACTCTGAACTCATCGCATTTGTTCTTACAGTATCCCAGTCCTTTGCATTGTGATAAGTATCGAGTGCCCGGTTAATTGCAAATGCAAAGTCTTCTGCGTTGTAATTGTTGAAAACAAAACCGTCACCATTACCGGTAGCCGGAATGAACTCGGTAACAGTATCCGCAAGCCCTCCGGTATTTCTGACAATTGGTATTGTACCGTATTTAAGTGCATACATTTGTGTTAATCCGCATGGTTCGAAACGTGACGGCAACACAAGGAAATCACAGCCAGCAATCAGTCTGTGAGATAAAGTTTCGTTATAACCGATATTGGTAAATACTTTTTCAGGGTACTTCCACGAAAGGTAGCGGAAATAGTCTTCATATTTTGTATCACCCGAGCCGAGCAAAGCAAATCTGAATTTGTTATTATCTAAAAAATACTCCCATTTATTCATCATCAGGTCAATACCTTTTTGCTCCGTTAACCTTGATACCATGCCTACAAGCGGTAAATCAAGATTATTCTTATCATCGAGTCCGAGTTCCTGCAAAAAATTAATTTTATTATCCTTCTTGCCTTGCAGATAATCTTTATTGTATTTAGAATACAACAGATTATCTTTTTCCGGGTCCCATTCGGAATAATTGACACCATTCAGAATACCCACCAAATCGGAGGCACGTATATTAAGAACATCCTGCATACCTTCGCTGAAGTATGAATGCCTTATTTCTCTTGCATAAGTAGGGCTGACGGTTGTGATTTTATCTGCAAACATAATCCCGGTTTTCATTGCATTGACGGCACCCTTTTGTTCGAACCATGAGCCGGGGTAAAATTCCTTCATTCCGAATCCGGAAAACTGCATTGCTCTTTTAGGATTAAACCAGCCCTGATAAGCAAGGTTATGAATCGTATAGACACCCGCAGTTCTCGAAAAACGATAGTGATACCTGTAATCGGATTTGAGAAAAGCCATCGAAAAAGCAGTATGGAAATCGTGAGCATGAATAATATCGGGAGTGAAATTCAGTGCATTTGCGGTTTCGAAAATTGCACGGCTGAAAAAAATAAATCTTCTGTCATTGTCGCTGTATTCATTCGGGTCGCCGTAAATACCGTGCCGGTTAAAGTAATCGAGATTTTCGATTAAATAAACAGGAACCTGAGTATCAGGCAGAGTTCCGTACCATAAATGACCGTATTCCGTCCAGCCTCCCATAGGAACATAAAGCACAATATGTGTAGGCTGGAAGCCGTATTTATAAGTATCTATATGCAGATATTTGGGCATAACGATTATTACGTTCTGACCGAATTTTTGCCATTCAATAGGTAAATTAGCAGCAATGTCGGCTAAACCGCCCGCTTTGGCAAAAGGAGCTACTTCTGCTGATGCTAATAGTATGTTCATTTAATTCTGAAAATTTATAAACTTACAATTTAAATAAATTAATTAAGTTGTAAAAATGAGAATGATTATGAAAAGGAATAAAAATGAACTAAATAAATACGAAAATTATGTTTATACAAAAATTTAAATAAAATAAGTTCAGATTTATTTATATTTGCGTTAATATATTTCGGGAACGCAGATATGAGTTCTGTATTTTCCCAGAACTTTTTTTACAGAGTGTGCTTGTCCTGCTGAATTGAAAAAGCCGTAAAGTGCAGAGCCGCTACCGCTCATCGAAGCATAGACAGCACCGTTTTGATAAAGTATCTTTTTGATTTCCGCTAATTCGTTATAATGGCTAAAAACATGCGGTTCAAAATCATTGAAGATTTGTTCTTTTAAAATATCAGGATTTGATAAAGATTCAGCTAACACCTGTCTCAGGTTGGTAGGATGTTTGATTTTATCCCCTATATTCAAATTAGAATAAGCCCATGTTGTTGAAATAAAGACATCTGGCATAACTAAAAGAACATGGTAGGGTAGGGTAAAAGCAAAGTATTCAAGTTTTTCGCCTCTGCCGCCTACTAACGCAGTTTTGTTTTTCAGGAAGTAGGGAACATCGGAACCGAGTACAGAGGCTAATTTAAGGAGTTCTGATTCCGAAGCGTTGAGTTGAAAATAATTGTTTAATCCGAGCAGAACGGATGCGGCATCTGAACTACCGCCTCCAAGACCTGCACCTACGGGTATGTTTTTAGATAAAGTAATTTTGACAGGTAAAGATTCAATTCGGAAAAAATCCTGCATTAATTTTGCAGTTTTATAAATCAGGTTCTGTTCATCAGGTATGCCGAGCGGAGGGAAGCACTCAATTTCGAATCGGGTGCTATCGGAAAATAATAATTCATCCGCAAGGCTGACTGTAGAAAATATAGAATTTATTTCGTGGTAACCGTCTATACGTTTACAAAGAATTTCAAGACCTATATTAATTTTTGCAAACGCTTTCTGATTTAAAGGTATCATTTATGGACTCTGCTTTAGATAATAAAGAAATTTCTTACAAACAAGAAGTCATCAGAAAATGTATACACCTTGTTTCTCTGTCTATTCCAATCGGATATTTTTTATTGGATAAAACAGTTACTCTGTTTATACTGATTCCGATAACTGCAATATTTGTAATTTTTGATGTATTAAGCAAGAAAAATTTAAAAATTCGTCAATTTGTTTTGTCAATTTTCGGCAGAATGATACGTAAACATGAATTAAATGAAGATTTTAAATTAAATGG
>JBAYGQ010000291.1:0-4434 GCA_041666585.1 Bacteroidota bacterium | reverse complement strand
TCATGAAAATGAAATTAAAAGCAACTGTACCTTCAAGTGCCTTGAAGTATTGCCCGATTGTACCGTAGCTGTAAAACAGGTCGGCATTGAATTGGGGCAGCCATCTGGAAAATGATAAAGAAACCTGTCTGTACGGTGAGCCTTCATCGTCGGGGTCTGAAGGATTTTTGACCAATCCATGTTGACCCAATCCGGCAGGATTCCAGAAAATGGCATTAATATCATCGGCAATAGCAGTTCCGACTTCACCCATTCCGCTGCCGCGGGCATCGGGAGAAATTAATAAAAACGGCACTGCGGCTCCGCCTGCCTGCGCTTTTGCTTCTTTTTCGGCAAAAACAATTAATGACAATAATATTATCGAAAAATAAGCTACATGCATCCGCTTCATCTAAAAAACCTCCAATAAATTAATAACGTATTCTTGTTTTAAGCATTAAATATGCCATTTTTATAACCTGTTCTTATACGTCAGAAATAAAAACGTATAAGTATTAAATTTATTTATCTTAAAAAAATCATAATCCCGCTTGAAGTTTTTATTGTACCGTCATTTGTCGTAATCTTAACCGAATAAGGATAAGCACCGGACGGAATCAACGCTCCGCCGCTTTCTCTGCAATCCCAGGACAGTTCTGCATTGTAAGGTGTTAAAATTGTTCCTGAAACTGAATTTATTTTCTGACCTACCGTATTGAAAATATTTATTTCCGCATTGAAAGGCGGTGAAACATTATGATTAAAGCTAAATGTTGTATAACTGTCAGCCGGATTAGGGTAATTAAAAATATTGCTGATAATTACTCCTTCTTTTCCATCTGCAATTTTAAAGAAAGTGCTTGCCTGTGAATAATTATTGAATACATCCCAAGCTCTTATTTTAACTCTGTGCACACCGGGTTCAAGATTAAATAAAAATTCTTCTGCTGTTCCTTTTCTGGAATCTTCGGAAGAAGTAGTGAATTTTTGTGTCAAGTCAATTGAATTGGGATTGTCATCTATCCATGCTTCAATTCTGTGACCTATACCCAATCCGGTAGTATTTATTCCGCTGTTATCGAATAAGTCAACAATCAGGAGCGGATTTTTACGTACATAGTCACCTTTTATAAATTTTCTGTTATCAAGATAAACCGCTATATCCGGACCTTGATTATCGGGATTCTGGAGAGTGTCAATATCGCTTAGAATAAACTTTCTGCATATGCCTTTTGCAAATTTATTGTCATTTGAATAGGCATAAATAAAAATTCTGCCGGAATCAGTAGAGAAGCTGATGTCTTTGGGTATAATAAATTCTGCTGTATATTTTCCGTTTGTTACCGGATAAGAACTGCGGTTTAATGCACCACCGTACTTCTGAATATGATGGGGAGTTTGGGAAGGGTCATAATCAAGAACAACTAGGTTTACATCCGCATCGTACATATTTATTATTACAGTTCCGTTGAAAGAGTTGTCAGTTTGCTTCGTATCTGGATTTAAAACTGAACCGCTGATTTTTACCTTAGATAAAGCTTTTAAAGTAACACAACCTGTGTTTGGTTCAATATTAATACCCTGTATCGAATCAACCGTAGCTGTGTAATCAGGAATAATCAGCCTCATGAACGGGTCACCAAGCAGGAAAAATTTCTCATCATTTGAATCGCTCATTTGCTGTTTTAATGAAAAAATAACGTCTCCTAATCTGGGATATCGGTTAGTTGCTTCATCTTTTGTAAACAAGAATTGATAAAAATTATCAGCAAGTTCAGAATTCTGCCCTGAAAGAACAGAGCGGGTTGCACTAAGGACACCAATGGCACCTCCGACTTTGCTGTTTAACATTTCTTCCGAGCCGCATTTAACTTCGGGCATATCAAATCTACCGAAGTCGCAGGTAGCGGCAACTGTAAAGAAGAGTTTATTAATGTTTACCATTTGAGGAGTAGTAATTGACCTTTCGTAGAGTTCTTCATGAGCCCATACACGGGGATTGCCGTGACCTATCCAGTTTAGCATAAGAGTGCCGCTTGTATTGATAACAGAGAGCATTTCTTCTGTAGCTCTCGGTTTTCTTTTACCTCCGGCAACGTTTTCAGTAGGATATTCAGGTAAATATATTTTTTTCTGTTGCATATCGGAAGGAAGAAAATAATTTGAAAGTTTTTCAGATTGTGAAGTATGAGCATTTCCGTCCCATCCTTCACTTGTATAGCTGTCGTCTGCCAGTAAAGTAACCATTGTTCTCCATGGGTCAGTAGAGGAGGAGTTCTCATAATTTTTAATTTTTTCCACTATCCATTGACCGAGTTTATCGCTGTCAACTGTGATTCTGCCGATTGCTACATCAACTAATCTATCATCTCCGACTATCCTTCCGTAAAAGTCATCTGTAGTGAAAGATGAAATTGGGTCGAAGAATGAGTTTTCGTCTGCAGACTCGTAAGCAGGAACATAATTTATTTTATTAGACTCAATATTTTTAAAATCATAATGACCTTTTCCCCAGAGAAGTACATAGCGGGGTTTATTTGTCCAGTTATTCATTGTGAAAGCAAGGAAATCTCTGATAGCCGTAGGGTCAGGAACTCCCGATGAAAATTCATTATAAATCTGGTTAGTAGTAACAATAACTGTTTTAATACTGTCTCTTTGAATTCTGTAATTTTTGTATATTTCCGCAGAATTAAGCAAATCGGGATGTGTAATAACTATATAATCAGCATTTGCATAGTTATTACGTAAGTCAGCGAATTCTGTTTGTTCGATTTTAACAGGTTTCTTAAGTGTGGAAGAAATGAAAAATCTATTCGGATTATTTTTAGTGAAATTGTACTTCATTACAAATAAACCGCCTGTTGTTGACTGATTAGAAAGTAACTTCGGATTCTCTAAATTTGTAACATTATATCCTAAAATCTCTCCTCCGCTAAAACCGTTTACAGTTATTTCGTTAATACCTGACCAAGCGGTATCGCTGAAAAAAGACAATTCATTGTCAATCGGAACGAAACTGCGGGGATAATGGATTTCGAACCAATCCAAAAAGCCTGTAGCGCTTGAACCACCCAATTCATTATAATAGGAGAATTTTAAGTAACTCCTGTTATCCGAGCCGATAGAAGAAGCCGGAATCTCTCCTTTACCCTCCGAACGGTAGGCATCCCCCCCGTAGCCGGATAGTGTAATTTTTGTAAGCTCGGTACCTGATTCACTTATTGTAAAGCTTCCATTAAACGATGAACGCTGAGCAACTGCAAACCTGTAAAAAATATTTCCGTTTCTGTCAAGATTATACAACGGATTTGTAAATGTTGCCGGAAAATTATTTCTGCCGAACCAAACACGTCCGGAGCCTGTTTTGAATGAAGTAAAAAGCTCTTCTTCAAGGAAAATTCTATGTGTATAAACTAATGGTCTTGATTCCACGGTACCTGCAGGTACTGTATCTGCAGTCGCACGTTTTCCGTCGCTTCCGCCGAAGGTTAAGAGATAATAATTGTTTACGGAATAATTATTGATGTAATGTTCAAAGTTTCGTCCGTCAAATTCAAATCCGAATGCAGGACTTCCGTAAAAAATAATTTTATCAAGGTCGCCGTTAGGTTTTGTCTTTACGATAATTTCCTGTTCGTGCATCACATTGTTTTTTGCGGCGTCTCTGTATTCGCTTAGTTCTTTACCGCCGTTACCGAAAATTTTAATTGTCTTCAAATCTGAATTGGGTACAGAAACACCTGCCTGTGAAAGAGATTCACCATCAATATAATAAACACCTTCATTATCAATTGTAATTTTGAGCCATGTTCCTGATGAAGTCAAGGCGAGGGGAGAGTCTTCTTTTTTTATTTTAGAAGCATTAGACTGCACATTATCGGGAATTCTCCAGTTTTCCGATTGAAAATGATTTATTGATACAACATTTCCGTTATCTTGAGTAGTATTGATCGGATTTCCCGAATTATTAATAAATTTAATTCTGAATTGTACTTCGGTAGGTATCTCAATACTTTCCGAAAAAGCGTCGTATTTGGTTACATTGAATGTAAGAGATGCGAGGTATCTGTCTCTTGATATACCGGAATAGTCTAATTTAGCCCAGTTCTGAGAAACTGTTTCAAAATACTTTGAGTTAATAGCATATTCTTCGTTATAAAAGCCGTTACTTTCTTTGTGTGAGGGAACTGGTGCAATCATTCCTTTAAAAAATTTCTTTGAAATGATTTTCCAGTCAGTCAGTACAAAGTTTTTTTCGCCGGGGACTGTTATATTGACTTTTTGAATCAATTGTAAAGGTAATCCGGGATTTGTGTAATCTTTAGTAGAACCGTAAATTCGTGGAAGTAAAACAGTACTGCCTTCTAAAGTTTTCAATGTGTCAAAACCGTTTAGCACAGGCTTGTACTTCAGGATAAGTTCATTGTTATTAGTTGAAACAATTGTCCAACC
>JBAYGQ010000290.1:0-4441 GCA_041666585.1 Bacteroidota bacterium | reverse complement strand
TTTGTTTTTTAATTTTTTTTATTTACAATTTATAACTTATTATTCATAATTTCTAATTTTTGTTTCATGTGTTCTGTTTTTTAAAACTAAATTATTTCTTCCCTAATTCATCCAATAAATAAACTGATGCTTTTATACCTCCGAAAAAGTTCTTCAAGTCAAAATTCTCATTCGGTGAGTGTATGTTGTCACCCGGCAATCCTAATCCCATCAGGATAGTAGGAGCGTTTAAAACCCGTTTAAAAACTTCAACAATCGGGATTGAGCCGCCTTCGCGCATAAAAACAGGTTCCTTGCCGAATGCTTTTTTAAGTGCCAGTACAGCCGCTTTTATTTCCTTGCTGTCCATTGGTACTAAAACGGGATAACCACCGGAGGAAATAGTCATTTCAACTTTTACTGTAGGGGGGGCTAAAGTTCTAATATAATTCTCAACTTTTTTTATTATTATTTCCGGGTCTTGATTTGGAACTAATCTAACAGAAATTTTTGCTGTAGCTTTGGTCGGAATAATTGTTTTCGCTCCTTCTCCGGTATAACCGCCGAAAATACCGTTTAAATCCAAAGAAGGCCTTCCCCAAACTCTCTCTAATGTGGTAAAACCGATTTCACCGTTTACTGCTTCAATTCCCAAATCTTCGCAATAATTCTTTTCATTATAGGGTAATTCTTTGAACGCATTTCTTTCTTCGTCTGTCAAAGTAAGAACATCATCATAGAATCCGGGAACAGTTATTCTTCCGTATCTGTCCTTCAGTCGCGAAACTATCCAACATAGAACATTTAACGGATTGTCAATTGCACCTCCGAATGAACCTGAATGTAGGTCTCTGTTCGGACCTGTAACAGTAATTTCTGCTAAAGCGATTCCACGTAATCCATAACAAATAGTAGGCAGGTCGTCGCAGAACCATTCTGTATCGGATACAATGCAGACATCACAGGCACACAGTTCTTTATTGTTAACAATAAAAGTATCCAGATGACTTTCCATTGCTTCTTCTTCACCTTCGAAAAGCAATTTTACATTCATCGGTAACTTCCCGTTTACTTTCATAAAAGCTTCAAGTGCCTTTACGTGAGTGAATAATTGAGCCTTATCGTCAGCAGTTCCTCTTCCCCAAATCTTTCCGTTCTTGACAACCGGTTCGAACGGTGGATTATGCCACAGTTCAAGCGGGTCAACAGGCTGAACGTCATAATGTCCGTATATAAGTACAGTCGGAGCTTCCTTTCCTGCGCCGTTCCATTCGGCAAAAACAATCGGATGTCCTTCAGTAGGAATAAGCCTTGCATCTGGGAAACCGCCTTTTTTCAGGATTTCACACAGCCAGTTTGCACAACGTTCTGTATCAGGTTTATGAAGGGAGCTACTGCTTATGCTTGGGATTGAAAGAAATTCAACTAATTCTTTCAGGAAACGGTTTTCTTCTTTACCCACAAAATCGATTACATCTTTAATCATAATATTAGAAAATATATTATTATTATAATACAAATATTCGTAAATTTATATAGCAAATTCAAACAATTTATTTTTCTTGGACATCATCAATATCAAAAAGACAAATTAAGAATAACAAATATCCTAAATTTTGAATAATATTAAAAATTCTTTATTTATTCTATTTAGAATTTCATGAAAAATACTCAAACAACATCTTTCTTAAAATGTTATTCTATCAACCTTTTCCTATGTGTTCTCTCCTTATTTTTATTTTCTGCATTTCATTTGTTTTCTCAGGATACTTTGTATTCTGTTATAGTTTCTTCCCGGCTCGGTTATGAAATTGACCAGGAAGAAAGAGAATATTTCCATTTATTTCAAAACATCAATAATTTTCATCAAGCAGAATTCTATACAAATCAAAAAAAAGAATTCTTTGCGATTTTACACCTTGAAAAACGAAAAGGTGTGTTTTTAGATACAATAATTAACAAATATTCTGAAAATTATATTTTAATGTTATCCGAACAAATTGAACACTACGAAGATTATATGAAAGGCAAATATGAACTAGGTAATTCTCCGGCAAAAATAATTATTGACAACACTCCTGCAATGATAGTCTTTGGTTCTGAAATATCAAAATTTAATTTACTAAACGATTCTTTATATAAAGATAAAAAATTTAAAGAACAAACTGTTAATCTTAGAAAAAGTAAAAGTAACTTTTTAACAGACACAATACCTTTTGCAAAAAATAAATTTTCGGATGAATTTACAGAATATCCCAGATTTAATGTTTTTGCAGGAGCTTATTATTTTTCTCCTGATTTATCTGCCTTAGACAAGGCATTTACAGCTATTGAACAAGTATATACAAAACAAGGATATTACCTTAAATCACAGAAGGCTTTTTCACTTATAATGCATTACGATGTAGGTATGGCTTGCCGTTGGCGTTTATTATCAATCGAGATGGAAGGTAGTTCAAATTTTGAGGAAGATAATAAGTTTTATTCTCTTTCTTTAAACGGTTCATACTATTTTAAAGAAAGAGGCGGTGATTTTACTCCTTTTGCAGGTGCAGGAATCGGTGTATTTTCACTTAGAGCAAAACATAATTATTATAGCTCTCGGATAAGCCCTGTGGATAATAACGGTGGATACAGTACTCTGGAATTTATAAACGCAGACTTAGGTACAGTTGGTTATAATATGAATGCAGGTATTGAATTTTTTAATAACTGGAATTATAGCCTAAAATTATTCGTCAAATATTACCTTTTTCCTGAGTTGAAAAGCGATATTTCACAATCAGATATTTTTGAAAAATATAAATTAAATCTCAGCTCTTTTGTTATCGGTTGCAGGTTCGATATTTATTGGTAATTTTAATTCATAGGAAGTTTTATGACTAAAAATATATTTCTTATTGTTTTAACTACATCTTTATTATTTGCAACTATCAGTTGCACTTCTATAAAAAATATTTCCTTACGTTCCGAATTGAGCGACAACGAGAATCAATACCCGATTAAAGTTTATATGATAGATAGATCAAATTTTATTCTGAATAATTATATTATTACCGACTCTACAATTTATGGAGAAGGTACATCAATAAAGTCGGGAAATATCTCAAAATTCAAAGGGCATATACCTTTGTTAAAAATATCTCATATCACATCGCAAGAGGTGAGCATCATCAAATCTGTCCTTACTTTTGGTATTCTTGCATTTTTAACTTCTTCTGTTGTTGATGCTTTAGACCATAATCCCGGATATAAGGTTACATCTTCAAAAGGGTATTATTCTCCAAATACCAATGGCTCCTGCCCATTCTTATATTCTTATAACGGTAAAGAATTTGTACTTGAGTCTGAAACTTATGCTGGTGCCGTATTCAAACAAGCCGAAAGATTTAACTATGACATACTCAGGCATATCCAACCTGTTAATGGTCAATTTATTTTAAAACTTGCTAACAAAAAAAATGAGATGCATTTAACAAATGAAATCTCTCTATTTGCTGTCGGTTGTAAAGATAATTTTAAAATTCTTACAGATGATTCTGGAAATTTCCATACTATACAAACTCATGTCAAGCCGCTTTCAGCATTGGATTTTAATTCTTCAAATGTAATTGAATTAGTCAATCAACAAGATAATAACTATTGGATGAGTAAAACAGAAAACATTGATTTTTCTGATTCCAATAATTATAAAGATGGAATTATTCTCGAATTTCCTTTGAAAGAAAATTCTAAATCATGCAAAATTATTATCAACGGTAAAAACACAATGCTTGCCGAATTTACTTTTGATATTATACACAAACTAAAAGGTGAAGAAGTTTACCCATGGTATTCAAAATTAGAAAAAGATTCTATTGAAAGAAAAAGGTTCCAAAAATTTATGAAAGAACAGGGGAGACTACATATTTTCGTTTTTCAGAACTCCGAATGGGTTGAGCAATCAGCACTTTTCGATATTGGCCCGACAATTGCAAGAGAAAGAGTAGGGGTTTTGGATTTATCGAATATTGAAGGAAAATTTCTTAAAATTAAATTGCAGTCTTCAACTGATTTATGGAAAATTGACAATGTGTATTTAGATTATTCTGAAGATTTACCTGTTAAAATTGAAAAATTAAATTTAGTTTCAGCTATTCAGTCTGACGGTAAAGAAGTAACAGCTCTGCTCAAAGAGGATGATACGCAATATTATATAGCTATGCCAAACGAAGAGTTGAAATTATATTTTGAAAATAAAACAGATTTAAAAAATAACATTATAATAGCAAAAACTAAAGGTTATTATTACAAATTATCAGATGAAAACGGAAAAGAACAAGTTTTTCTCATTAACAATATCTTTGATAATCCGTCTTTTGCAAAAAAAATGTATTATCCTTTATGGAGAAAGATAAATCAGGATGCAAATAAAAAAGAATAGAAAACAGGAACTCCTTTTACTTTTTTTTAAAGAAAAAGG